>CAIWKU010000273.1 GCA_903913355.1 uncultured Bacteroidota bacterium
CAGCCTTAGTTATGGCCATTCCAGCGGGCATATAGAAGGAAAAAAAGAATTTATAGAAAATCTGTTGAGTGGCAAATCAGATTTTGTAACCATCGATCTATCTGCGCAAACCATTTCTATTGTGGACAATTTGGCCATAGTTCGCCATAACCTGAGTGCTACCACTAATGATGGAGGCAAACCCGGATCTGTCAAAATACATGTGTTGTTAGTTTGGGAGAAAACCAAAATCGGTTGGAAATTAGTGGCCAGACAGGCGGTAAAACTGGCTAGTTAAAGGATTTGATTGATCGCGCTGGTATATAAGTTTTCATACAGAAAACAAATAAGGAAGAAAAGATAATTTTCTACACGGATTCCTTCGTCGAGGATTCACGTATCAATAATTGAGGAGGCAAAACAATTCGTTCAAAATCAGTAATCCCTCTCTTGCTCTCAATTTGTTTGATCAATAATTCGGTTGACACTTCCCCGATTTCAAAAGCGGGCTGTCTGACAACGGATAAAGAAGGTGATAACAGATCGGTTAAATCAAGATTAGAAAAGCCAACCAATCCCATATCATCCGGAACTTTCAATTTTCTTTTTTTCAGGTACCTCAAACAATTGGTGGTTAGTTTATCGGCAGAAGCAATAATCGCATCTGGTTTCTTTTTTAATTTCAGCAATTGATTCAATGCGTTTTCTACTTCATTGTAAAGCATACCCCCATGAAGGCAATGTTTTACATATGCTTCATCGTAAACCAGGCCATTGTCTGTTAAAGCCTGCTCATATCCTTTCAGTCTTTCTTTGGTAATAGACAGGTATTCCGAACCCGCCAAAGCGGCAATTTGTTTATAACCACTTTTGATCAGGTGTTCTGTGGCTTCATAAGCCCCCTTGAAATTATCAACGATTACTTTATGGGTTTCCATTTCATCAACTATCCTGTCGAAGAAAACAATCGGGAACCCCCGTTCATGTAAACTTTTCAGGTGTTTCAGATCCTGTGTTTCGGAAGAAACTGATACCAATAGTCCGTCAATCGACCTGGAAGCGAGATATTGTACATTGATCACTTCGCGGTCATAGGATTCATGACTTTGGGCAATGATTACATTATATCCCTTGTCGTAGGCAATGGATTCAATACCATTAATGATCTGGGAGAAAAAACTATTGGCAATTTCACATACAATAATACCAATAGACCGGCTCCTTTTTTCCTTTAAGCTGAGGGCAATGGGATTGGGCTGATAGTTGATTTTTTCTGAGTATTCCAGTACCAGGCGTTTGGTTTCTGGACTGATCTCATAACTATCCCGAAGCGCCCGGGATACCGTAGAAGTGGATAGTCCGAGTGCTTTGGCAATATCTTTTATTGTAACTGCTTCAAATTTCATGGGCAGGTTTGTCTGCACTTTACGCTTGCATTCAACAGGTACTAAATTAAGGTATTTATAATAGTCACGTAAAAAGCCGGTTTTTGATACACATATCAGTAAATATTAATTTGGCACCAACCGTTTAAATCCCGGTATCAATACCTCTGGGAAACCTCTCTTCTTTTGCTGCTGTTTCGCCGTTGTTGGTGTTATCACTACAGGCGTTCGGAAGAAATTTATTTGCTACTTATTGGTTAGCCTTTCGCCGTTGTTTGTGTTATCACAAACAACCCAGAAGCCCACTTTCTACTAATCTGCCTCCCCCTTTGTTCGCCGTTGTTTGTGTTATCACAAACAACCCAGAAATCAACTTCAGAAACCAACTTTCTACTAATCTGCTTCCCCCTTTTTGGCAGTTTTTGACCACTGAAAAATGCAATTTTGACGCCCCCCGGATCAATAGCAGGATTCTGAAATCGTTACCGGGAACGATTGCGTAGAAAAAGTACCCAAAATACTGTGTATGATATCAATAACAGACTAGCATTGTTATTCAGGAATACCGAATTTCCTGGTTGCTTGCAATGAACTGGTTGGATGTATCCCATATCTCAGATCAATTCTGTTTTGTCGCCTATCAGCGTCAAAATGAGGTATTGGCTTTAAATCGTTTTTGTTTGTTTTTGGTTATAATTAAGCATTCTTTACAAAGGGGCCACACAGTTGAAAAAACTGAGGCCCTTTTTTGTTGAATAGGAAATCCTGTTTGGATACTGTTTGGTTACTATAATTTTATTCAAAGAAATCGTACATAAAAGAAAATGAAAAAA
>CAIWKU010000274.1 GCA_903913355.1 uncultured Bacteroidota bacterium
TACATCTTACGCAAGCTAACACATATGGCCCGTTAGCAATTGATGAAGACAATGGGACACTTACCAAAGAAACTAATATAGCACATCTTAGTAATATTTACAATTTGCTTAATTGGTCAATTTCATCGCTTAAAGATGAACGTAAAGTAAAATTATTCGGCCTACTTGACACACTTCACTTCACTCATTGTGTTCGTCCAGGTGTTATTGATTGGAATGATATTGTGGACTATGATACCAAACTCAATGCTATCGAATGCAAACTTATTTTTATAAGCGCTGAACCTCAAACGATTTGGGACAGAGGCATAATGCCTAGAATTAATGAACAATTTATAACAGGCTATGCAACTAAATTTGGAAAAGACATTAAGGAGATTCATCAATATTTTGTTAGCGAGCAAGTCCAACTGCAAAAGTTGGTTACAAAGTCCTGCTTAACCAAAATAAACATAAGAGCAGAAGATGACTTCGAAAAAAACGTTGAAAAAAGTTATAATTTTTGGATTTGCTAATGACAGTCGCTAACATGGGGCTTGGCGTTATGCGAAAATTATTGAGTTTCGAAAAAAATAGTATATTTTCTTTATCATGACTTATCAGATCTTTTCTTCCCAAAGTCTCCCGACAGGGGACTTTGGGGGATAGAACGATTCAGCAATAGGTTAGGCAAGAATTGTAAAAAAAACTACTGTTTCCTTTGTCTGATTTCGTTTTACATCATACAGTTTCTTTCAAACCGCAAAGTCCCCGTTGGGAGACTTTTTGGAGAACGAAAATTCAAACAACGGCGTAAAAAGAAGCCCAGCTCTGTGAACCGGGCTCCCGGCATCTTTGACCTTACCGTGCTTTTTTCTTTGGATCCGCTTTCTTCTGTGCAGAGCTTTTCTTTTTACTAGGCTTATTCTTCCTAGGTTCAGCTGTCTTTTTTGACATTGATTTAAATTTAAGGTTAGTGAATTATTTACTCATGGCTGCAGAGTATTTGTACCCTTTCTTACATGTTGTCCTTTTAGAAGCGGCAACTGTACAGCCAGACTGTAAGTAAACAAAGATATGCCTATAAACGTAAACCGAAATTTAATCAAGGTTAGCAGCTCGGGCAAATTGTGACCTTTTCGCGCTGTTGTCAGGTTAGGGGTGGCGATTGCCTTCGACATTGACAAGATCTTGAGAAGATTCTCGGACCGACTGCGCACAACATTGCATTGGCATTATGTAGGCTGACGGAACGCAGGTGCCCGGCAGTAGCAAGAAATCAGCTTTTGTTCCAGCTAGACATTATTAATTTGGCAGTAGAATAAATCATCGGCATTTGTATCTTTTATAAGCAAAAGTTCACGGTTGACGGATCACTGAATTCCGACACAAAGCCAATGTGGGGACGTTTTTCGCTATTTTCTCGTAGCTTACAAATAATTATAACGTAAAATATAAGACATGAAAAAAAGATTATTTATTTCGCCAATATTGATATCGTTCTTTTTCTGTTTAGGATTTATAAATTCGGGATATTCTCAATCTTCGCTTTTTAGTTTAGAAAAATTTATAAATGGAAAAGGTGATACATTAAGATACAGGCTACTTTTTCCTGACTATGATACTATTCGAAAATTTCCTCTTGTAATCTTTTTACATGGCTCCGGAGAACGTGGAAATGACAATGAAGCCCAATTAAAATGGGGCGTTAAGAATTTTGCCAGTGACCAAAATATGCAATTACACCCTGCTTTTGTAATTGCACCTCAATGTCCCGAAAACCTAAGTTGGGGGAATTTTTCAAATAGGCAGAATGGCCCAAACATTTTGTTACAAAAGTCACCTTCAAAACCAATGGAACTTTTGATTGAACTAATTCATGAGTTTGTGAAAAAATTTCGGGTTGATACAACCCGTATATATATAACAGGCCTATCAATGGGTGGCTTTGGGACATTTGATGCTATAGAAAGATATCCGAATTTATTTGCTGCTGCGGTACCTGTTTGCGGAGGTGGAGATATCTCGATGGCAGCCTCAATTAAAAATATCCCTATTTGGATATTTCATGGTGCAGAAGATGCGTCCGTAGATCCAAGCTTTTCACTAAACATGATACAAGCATTAACAAAAGCTGGTGCACATCCTGGTTATACGCAATATCCTGAAGTGGGGCATTTTTCATGGATTGCTGCTTATAGCGATCCATTAATGCTTGATTGGCTATTCAGGCAACATAAATAAACAATGGCCCTTTGTAAAATAGCGGCCAACTTTTCCCGTTAATTTATAGATGATATCTATGTAAATTATTAAAGAATATGAAATTTGAACAACTTGTTCCTAGTGTATTCTATGCAAACATTAAGGATAGCCTAAAGTTATTTGTGGATTGTCTTGAATTTACTATTTCGCACGAAGAATTTGAATCAGAATCTCCTTATTGTGTAATTAATAAGGATGGGTTACGTTTATTAGTATTTCAAAACAAGGAATATGCAGAAGTAGATAAGCCATTGTTGAGGCTGGTTACAAAAGATATTGAGGAGGTTTATCAAAAAGTGTCATCAACTCATCCTGAATTGTTGCATCCAAACCTGAATAAGGTTACGCTACGTCCGTGGGGTGCAAAAGAGTTCGCTATACTAGATGGGCAAGTAGGCTTTGTAATTCAGGAATGGTAGATTATCCTATTGCTAATTATATTATCCCCCTAGTCTTCTGTTCCTTCTATTAAACGGTTCTTTTTACTAATAATAAAGTGATCTGTCCTCAGGCCTTTCTCGTTAAGGATCCTGCGACTTAATAGCAGTATCCTTTAAGCTTACATTACATCACATAAGAACGGTAATACTTTACAATGTTAGTTTTTCATTTTGCATATTGAACTATTGGAAATATAGCATGTTTTCTGTATCATGTACAGTTTGCCTTTGTGTATTACCGTTCTACACCGCAGGGTCTCCCGCTTCAGCGGGAAGACACCTGCGGGGAA
>CAIWKU010000275.1 GCA_903913355.1 uncultured Bacteroidota bacterium
AAACTTTTTTGCATTTTTGCAGGAGCACTTATCCATTACCCAATGAAGCAGGCCTTGTATCATCAATTTATCGAAAAGAAGAAAGCAGGCCGAAAGTCTTTTGCCGTACTGATAGACCCCGATAAAGTTGATGCGGAAAAAATAGACCAGCTGGTTACACTGGCATCCGATGCCCGGGTAGATTATTTTTTTGTAGGTGGCAGCCTGGTTATTTCCAGTCACCTTGATGAATGCATCCGTCAGATCAAAACTTCCTGTTCCATTCCGGTATTATTATTTCCCGGCTCTCCTTCACAGGTTAGTAAGTATGCAGATGCGTTATTATATCTTTCCCTGATATCCGGTCGTAACCCGGAATTGCTGATTGGTCAACATGTAATCAGTGCCCCTTTTGTAAAAAAGAGCGGCTTAGAAATCATTCCTACCGGTTATATGGTGGTTGATGGCGGGGCTCCTACTACAGTATCCTATATTTCGAACGCAACGCCTATTCCTGCCGATAAAAATGATATTGCGATGTGTACCGCCATGGCGGGTGAGATGCTGGGCATGAAGCTGATTTACATGGATGCGGGCAGTGGTGCCAAAAAAGCCATTTCTGAACAGATGATCGAAAAAGTAGCCAAACATATTGATATACCCCTGATCATTGGCGGCGGGATTACTGAACCCGAAAAAGCTTATAGAAATTGTAAAGCCGGTGCCGACCTGATTGTAGTAGGCAATGCCATTGAAAAGGATCCTCATCTCATCAAAGAAATCAGTAACGCAATACATAGTGTTGCGGTGAATGTATAGATGAAGCGGGTTACGAATTACAGGTTACGGGTTGCGAGTGATAGATGGTAATCTGACTCTGAATATCCTTTCATTTAATTTTATTGGAGACTGCTTGTATCTACCCGTGATGGTGTTTCTTTCCCACTAATAATTCCTTTGGAACTTAATGCTATGGCTTTGATGATCATGGCCATATTATTCATGTCAAGCGTACCAATTTCATCGCTTACTTTATGATAATTGGGTTCACTATCCATTTTAGAAGTGGAAATGGTATGTGCCGGAACGCCCAGTCGGGCTAATGTGGCATTATCAGACCGGTAAAAAAGATTCTGGGTTGTATACGGATCAGGATAAAATGTAAATCCGGTTCCGCTTAGATTGCCCTGCAAAATTTTTCCCATATCAGTTTTCTCATAGCCGGTTATATACGCTGAATTGGTGCCCCATTTGCTTTCTGTGCCAATCATTTCAATATTGAACATGGCTTTCACCTCTTCGGGATTAAACTGCCTGCTAAAATACTGCGATCCAAATCCACCAATCTCTTCTGCTGTAAAAGCAACAAATATCAGCGTACGCTCATTGTTATTCAATTTTTTGAAATACTGTGCCAGCATCATCACAGCGGTGGTACCCGCAGCATCGTCATTTGCACCGTTATAAATAGAATCAGTATTGACTCCTGGTTTTGGGTTGATGCCCAGGTGATCATAATGCCCGGAGAAGATGACATATTCGTTCTTCAGGCTTTTACCCGGAAGAATGCCCAATACATTTGCGAGTTTCTGCTCGCTAATTTCATGCTTAGCTTCTATAGAAAAAGTTTTGGGCACTTCGGAGGATAGCACAAACACAATACTTTTATCTGATTTGAATAATCTTGATTTCAATTGTATCAATGCATTAAATCGGTCTCCCGCAAAACTTGTATCAACCAACACCAGGTAATTCTTATTAGCAGCAACCAATTTTCTGGGCTCCCTGCGTAGATCAGCCCCCTTTGCCATGGTGATGATTTCAAAGCCCGATTTTTCTGTGATAGCTATATCGGGTTGTGTGGTTACCACTATTACATTTTTGGTGTCGATAGCCGCTCCGTTAAAACTGCAGCTGGCACTAATAAACTTGGCCCTGGCCATTGAAAATGGTTGTAAATAACTACCACTGTTATTCCAGGTTTGTAATCCTGCTTTTTTAAACTCTTCCGCAATAAATGCAGCAGCTCTGTCTATGGCAGGGGTAAAAGTCCGCCTTCCTTCCATATCATCGGCTGATAATATTTTTTCAATTCTTTCCACTTCCTTAGCGGTAATCAGTTTTTCGGCAGATTGCGCAAATGAAACGATGGTGATGGCCATGCAGAAAAGTAAACCAACTAATTTTTTCATACTTTAATTTTGAATCGTTTGAGCAAAAAATCCTGGATTACAGAGGTATTTGTAATAAAGAGAAAGAATGATTCTTGCGCGCTAAGATTGTTGTCACAAGAATCATTTATTTATAAACTCATCATTTCTTTGAACTTAACGGTCTGTCTGCGACTTACTTCAATCTTCTCTCCCCCTTTCAGGTCAACCAGCAGTCCACCGTTAAAATAAGGTTCTATTTTTTCTATCCAACGTAAGTTGATAATATGTTTTCTATTGGCACGGAAGAACATTCTTTCATCCAGTCTTTCTTCCAATGCATTCAGCGATTTTAGAATCAGGGGTTTGTGGGTTCCAAAGAATACTTTGGCATAATTTCCCACGCTTTCAAATAACCGGATCTCTCCTAATTTTACAAACCAGCAGCGTTCTCCGTCTTTTACAAATACCTGGTCATATTCTGTTAATGGCCCGCGGTTAACACCATTGATCCCGATATTTTCTTTGAAGATCTCGGCCTGTAATTTCTGAATGGCATCCGACAATCTTTTGGGTTCAATCGGTTTTAATAAATAATCAAGCGCATTTACTTCAAATGCTTTAATTGCATATTCATCATATGCGGTAGTAAAAATAACTTTAGGTGCTTTTTCAACTTCTGCCAACAGATCAAACCCTGTTTTACCCGGCATTTGTATATCCAGGAAAATCAGGTCTGGGTTTAAGGTCTCTATCTTTTCAATACCATCATCCACATTGGCAGCTTCTTCAATTACTTCTATATCCGAATGATCCTGCAGCAATTTTTTCAATTCATTGCGGGCAAGTCTTTCGTCGTCAATAATAATCGCTTTAATCGCCATATATCGAAATTTAAAAAAAAGTTTACAGATTTATTCCAGCTTGTACGGGCATTTTTACAATGGCTTCTACTATATGATCTTCCGTATCCCGGATATCAAATGTAGCTTTTCCGCCGAATAAAAGCTTTAGTCTGTTTCGGGTACTATTAATTCCAAAGCCATCAACGTTATTTTCCGATTCCCCGTTAAGCTGCCCCGTGTTTTGTACGATCAATTCATGATGATTATCCCGGTAATCAGAAATCACTTTTACCAGTCCGCCGTTTTTTTGTTTACTGATCCCATGCTTAATCGCATTTTCCACCAATGTCTGTAACATCATAGGTGGTACAGGCTGGTCAAGGGTATCCTCATCTATATCATATTCTATCCGTAACCTGTCTTCAAAGCGAATATATTCCAACGCGAGATAATCTTTTACAATATTCAGTTCTCTTTCCAATGGAACGGTTTCCAGCTTTTCTGCCTGCATACTGCTTCTTAATATATTACTCAATTCTGTAATGGCTGTTCTGGCTCTTTCCGGATTTTCATCCACTAGGGCGCGTATACTATTGAGGGCATTAAAAATAAAATGCGGGTTGATATGCGATTTGATGGTTTTCAGCTCCAGTTCTTTAACCAGGCTTTCTAACTTTACTTTCTGGATCTCGGTTTTAGAACCCAGTTCCACATAATGCCAGATATAATAGATAGAAACCCAAATTAAAATGAGTGGTGAATCGAAAATCAGGTTAACCAGAAATCTTTCTCTAATTGGGGATTTATTGCTGGGGTTGTAGAGTTTTAATAACTCAACAAAAGCACTATTCGATAAGTTGAATAATAAAATAATTAGTAATATGATGCAGGTAAATACCCACCATTTTTTTTCTTCGAATGGCGGACGGAGTTTACTCCATACAATCAGTTCTCGGAGTAAATGTGTGAACCCAAGTCCGCAAAAAATAGTGATCGCTATTCTGGGATACAGAATATGGTTGGTCTTGTTATCAAAAATATAGGCAAAGAATACCATGGCCAGGCCATAGAATAACCAGCCACCGAGCTGACAAGACCAATATAATGAAGATTTACTTCTCATGTTTGACAAATATAAAATGAAACGCTCCCATCTTACCCCTGTTTTTTGATTAATGGCAAAATCGGCCTCTGTTTGGCAAAAAATACCCTTTTCAATCGACGAACTATCTGCATTTTCATCTGTATTAATAGCTGAAAACCTTATGGCTTAAGCCGAATTACGTATTTTTACATTACTAAACCCGTTTGAATGCAGATTACAGCCGGTGCTTTGTTGCAATCCATCAACTCCCCCGAAGACCTGAAAAAACTCAATCGTGAACAGTTACACCAGGTTTGTGACGAGTTACGACAGTTTATTGTTGACGTAGTAAGCGTTCATGGTGGTCATTTTGCGGCCAGTTTAGGGGTTGTTGAGCTCAGTGTAGCCCTGCATTATATTTATAACACGCCTTATGATCAATTGGTTTGGGATGTGGGTCACCAGGCATATGGACACAAAATATTAACCGGGCGGAGGGATCAATTTGTTACCAACCGGAAATACAAGGGGTTAAGTGGTTTTCCGAAAAGAACGGAAAGTGAGTATGATACTTTTGGGGTTGGACATTCGTCTACTTCTATTTCTGCTGCATTGGGTATGGCCATGGCTGCCAAATACAAAAAGGAGAACCGAAAATCTGTAGCCGTAATTGGTGATGGATCTATGACTGCCGGTATGGCTTTTGAAGCCATGAATCATGCCGGTGTTGCGGATAGCGATGTGTTGATCATTTTGAATGATAATTGCATGAGTATTGACCCCAATGTAGGGGCTTTAAAAGAATATTTAACGGATATCAGCACGTCTCCTGCTTATAATAAAGTGAGGGATGAGGTTTGGAATCTGATGGGTAAATTACCCGTAGGCAAACGTTTTACCAAAGGAATGGCCAGCAAACTGGAAGCCGGCTTAAAGGGTATGGTAAGCAATAGCAGTAATCTGTTTGAATCTTTGAAACTGCGCTATTTTGGACCAATTGACGGACATAATATCACCAAACTGGTGGATACCCTCAAAGACCTGAAAGAAATACCCGGCCCCAAACTATTGCATATCATTACTGTAAAGGGAAAGGGATATTCTCTGGCAGAACAGGACCAGACCAAATGGCATGCACCGGGATTGTTTGATAAAGTAACCGGAGAAATTTATAAGAAAAAAGTCGATACCCCGCAACCTCCCAAATACCAGGATGTTTTTGGTCATACCATTATTGAACTGGCAGAAAAGAATAAGCATATCATGGGTGTAACGCCGGCAATGCCGAGTGGTTCATCCCTGAAATTTATGATGGAAAAAATGCCCGACAGGGCGTTTGATGTGGGTATTTGCGAACAGCATGCGGTAACCCTAAGCGCTGGATTGGCCACGCAGGGAATGCGGGTTTTCTGCAATATTTATTCCTCTTTCATACAAAGAGGCTATGATCAGGTGGTACATGATGTAGCGATACAAAAGTTACCAGTTATTTTTTGCTTAGACAGGGCCGGACTGGTAGGAGAAGACGGACCAACGCACCATGGCTGTTATGATATTCCTTTCCTTCGCTGTATCCCGAATATGGTAATCAGTGCCCCAATGAATGAGCAGGAACTTCGTAACCTGATGTATACTGCTCAGCTGCCTGCTAACCAATCTCCTTTTGTAATTCGTTATCCAAGAGGAGAAGGGGTGATGCCGGAATGGAGAACTGCTTTTGAAGAAATTACAATAGGCAAGGGAAGAAAATTAAAAGATGGAGATGAAGTAGCCATTCTAAGTTTGGGGCATACCGGAAACTTTGCACAAGCTGCCATACGCGAATTAAGAAGTCAGGGATTAAATCCTGCACATTACGATATGCGTTTTGTGAAACCCATTGATGAAACCCTGTTACATGAAGTGTTTAGCAAGTACAATAAGATTGTAACGGTTGAAGATGGTGCAATCCTGGGTGGATTTGGTTCCGCGGTTCTTGAATTTATGAATCAGCATCAGTATCATGCACAGGTTACGCTATTAGGTATTCCTGACCGATTGGTTGAACATGGTACACCCAAAGAATTACACAGGGAATGTGCCTATGATGCACAGGGTATTGCCGATGCTGTAAGAGAATTACTAAAAGATAAGATACAAGTGCATCAAACAATTGCCGGTTAATACCCGTTCATCAGATAAAAAAAGTGCTGGTATGAATCATACCAGCACTTTTTTTATCTGATCATTTATACTTCCGGATCAGGAAAACTTTCTTCGATTAAATCTTTATCCGTCAAACCTTCTGCTTCCAGATCTTCTTCTCTGTGTTCATTCCATTCAACAATAAAATTATTCATCCCTTGTCCTACCATCAACTTCATAAATTTTTGCTGAGATAATTCGAGGATAGATAAGAAAAGAAATAGTGCATGGATTCTGTCATGACAAATTTCAAATACTTTCTCAAACGATACTGTTTTCTCTTTTTCCACAAAGCCCAGCATATAATCACGGCTGCCTTCCATGGTATAGTTATACCTGACAACCGTATGCACGGGTTTGTTCTGTCGCTCCTGAACACGCAACATTACTTTTTCAAACGCTTTCATCAGTTTGAACATAGTAATGGTTTGTATCTCGGTACCTTCTGATGCTTCTTCACCTAACTGGGCAATCTCCCTTTGCAGGTTACCCCGTTTAATCATCAGCATCCGCTGTGCTTCCATTTCGGCCATTTGGACAGCGGCTTCTTTGAATCGTTTGTATTCAAGGATTTTGTCGATCAGCTCCTGGCGTGGGTCGATCTCGTTTCCTGCTGCATCAATTTCTTTGCGTGGCAATAATAATCTGGCCTTGATACGCATTAATGTAGATACAAAAAGAATAAACTCGCTACTCAGTTCAATATTGAGTTTCTCTCCCTGGTGAATAAAATCAAGGAAATCATTAATGATGCGGGTAATCGGAATATTATAAATATCCAGTTCATCCCTTTCAATAAAAAACAATAATAGGTCAAACGGGCCTTCAAACTGGTCTAACTTAATCTGGTAACTCACATTATTCACGGATAAATCGCTTTTGGTACAAAGAAAACGGAATCGGCCCGAAAACAGCCGGGTATGCCACAATAATTATCCACTAAACGCAGATTGCTCCTGTAGATAAGGTAAAGAAAGTGCTATTCAGCGCCTCCGTCAGTTTTTTTGAGGGCATCGCGTATTTCCGCCAGTAATTTATCTGCATTGGATGCTTCTTCAGGAGCTGCCGGTTGGTCTTTTTCTGATACCCTCTTTAAACGATTAATCGCCTGAATAACCAGAAAAACAGAGAAGGAAACAACGATAAAATCAAACACATTGGTAATAAAAGCACCATATTTAACCACCACTTCTGCTACAGCAGGTGTT
>CAIWKU010000276.1 GCA_903913355.1 uncultured Bacteroidota bacterium
AAAGGGAAATTTCGTGCGAAAGGAATTACCATTTAACCTCCAGTTGTCTCCCATTTTTGCTTTTCAGCAATTAGACAAATCAGATCAATTTATTGCAGGAGGTAATTTTTTTGATGTAGTTCCATATGAGGGCTTTTACGATGCAGCTTCCTTAACATCTTTTACGGCTGGCGGGACTAAGAATAATAGCCAGATTCAGAATGCCAAAACGCTGGATATATTCGGACAGGTTCGTGACCTTAAGTTGATTCACACTGCTAAATATGGCCCGGTTTTAATTGCGGCCAAAAATAATGCCCGGCTGGAATTTTATAAAATTGCGCATTAATTCAAGTGATCATGAAAACTAAGTATAGTAATATAAAACCGGTACTCCTGCTTTTTTTGTGTTTGGCTTGTAAAAAATCTAATACATCCAATGCACAAACAACCCCGCCTCCTAATTTTTCAATTAGTCAGACATTGATAGATAATAATTCTACATCGGTGGGAATTACTTATAGTGTTTCTGTACAGCCTGTTATTTCATTCCTGTTTACTGCACCTGTGAACAGACAGCTAGTGGCTACTAATATTGTTTTGAAGGAGCTTACTACCAGCAATAGTATACCCTGCACGATTGGATATGGAAAGGGAGATAGTATCGTGACTATTCAACCCCAGGCGAAGTTGAACTATTTGGCAAAATATACAGCAACGGTTTCTTCAAAACTTTTATCAGGAGCAGGAGGGAATCTAACGGCTGGATCTGATTGTGCGTTTGTAACTAAAATTGATTCTACCAACAAATTTCCTGCAATATCCGATACCGCTTTACTTACGCTGGTTCAGAAGCAGACATTCAAATATTTTTGGGATTTCGGGCATCCAGTTTGTGGAATGGCACTAGAAAGAAATAATGGGGATAATAATGTGGTTACTACAGGAGGTACGGGGTTTGGTATTATGGCAATGATAGTAGCAACGGATCGGGGGTTTATAGCGAGGACGGATGCAGTGGCCAGGTTAACAACCATTGTTAATTTTTTAACCAATCATTGCCAGAGATGGCATGGAGCATTTTCGCATTGGATAAATGGGAATACCGGACTTACTGTTCCATTCGGGAATAATAATGGCGCCGATATCGTAGAAACTTCTTATTTGATGCAAGGTTTATTAACAGCCAGACAGTATTTTAATACCACTTCGGGTAATGAAAAATCTTTACGAGACAGCATCAATTCAATATGGAATAAAATTGAATGGAACTGGTTTACCCAGAATGGTACACAAAAAGGGATTTACTGGCAATACAATCCTTCTTTTTCCAATCTATCAGATATCTGGAGCATACCTGTAACTGGTTGGAATGAAGCGTTGATTACTTATGTGTTGGGGGCATCTTCAACTTCGTATCCGATAACAAAAGATGTATATGATATTGGATGGGCTAAGAACGGTTCTATAAAAAATGGCAGCAGTTATTTTGGTATCTCGCTTCCCCTGGGAGAGAGTTATGGAGGCCCATTGTTTTTCGAACATTATTCATTCCTGGGAATCAACCCTAATGGGTTAACGGATACCTATGGGAATTATCAGACACAAGTAACTGCTCATTCATTAATCAACTTTAATTATTGTGTGAATAATCCCAAATATTATTTTGGATACAGTAGCACTTGTTGGGGACTAACTGCCAGCGATATTTCAGGAGGATACACGGCCAGTTCTCCAACCAATGATGGTGGTAATATTGCCCCTACAGCTGCCATCTCTTCTTTGCCTTATACACCCATTCAATCCATGAACGCCATCAAATATTTTTATTACACGATAGGAGACAAGATTTGGAAGGATTATGGATTTGTGGATGCTTTTAATTTAACCAGCCTTTGGTACGCTGATTCTTATCTGGCCATAGATCAGGGCCCCATTATCGTAATGATAGAAAATTACAGGACTGGCTTGCTCTGGAATCTTTTTACTTCCTGTCCGGAAGTAAAAGCTGGTATGAAGAATTTAGGATTTTCTGCACCTTATTTATAGAATGGAAAATAGTATGAAAATGGACTTTGGCAAAGAAAAATTTTATTTGGTTACAATTTTTATCACGACACTTTTATTAAATGATAATTGTTCGAAAGGTAGCGGTGGATCTAATAATCCACCTTCAACTACCCCGATTAGTATACCTGCTTCAATAGATTCATGGCTTACCTATGGAGATCAATCCATATTATTACAAAAGCAGGTAACACCGCTCAGTTTTAATAATTCCCCCAATACGAATGTGTTTATTGATGTTGACTCAACCGTGACCTATCAATCCATTGATGGGTTTGGGTATACTTTAACGGGAGGTAGTGCTACGGTAATTAATCAACTGAATCCTACCGATAAGGCAAGCTTATTACAGGAATTATTTGGAACGGGTACGAATGCTATTTCTTTAAGTTATTTACGTATTAGTATTGGATCGTCTGATTTGAATGCAACTACGTTTAGTTACGATGATTTGGCCAATGGGCAAACCGATACTTTGCTAACTAATTTCAGTTTGACGAATGATAAAACGGATCTTATTCCCTTATTGCAACAAATACTTCAAATTAACCCATCCATAAAAATCCTGGCAACCCCCTGGTCCGCGCCGGTTTGGATGAAGGATAATAATAGCACTGTTGGCGGAAGTTTACAAACACAATATTATAAAGTATATGCCCAGTACTTTATCAAATATATTCAGCAAATGAAAGCTCTGGGTATCACAATTGATGCTGTAACACTTCAAAATGAGCCATTAAACCCTAATAATAATCCCAGTATGCTGATGACCGCCCAACAGCAAACGGATTTTATCAAAAATTATGTTGGACCAGCTTTTCAGGCGGCAAATATTAAAACCAAGATCATCACTTATGATCATAATTGTGATCAACCCAATTACCCTATAACGGTTTTGAATGATGCGATTGCTGCTTCATTTGTTGACGGATCAGCTTTTCATTTATATGCTGGAGATATTAGTGCATTGTCTACGGTACATACTTCTTTCCCGACAAAGCAATTATATTTTACTGAGCAATACACCGCATCAACCGGTGATTTCGGTGGCGATTTGAAATGGCATTTAAAAAATGTGATCATCGGATCCATGCGAAACTGGAGTCGCAATGCTTTGGAATGGAACCTGGCTAGTGATGTAACATATAGTCCTCATACAATTGGTGGATGCACTACCTGTAAAGGGGCACTTGTGATCAGTTCTGGTGTTAGCAGAAATGTCGGCTACTATATAATCGCCCATGCTTCAAAATTCGTTCCTCCCGGGTCGGTAAGAATTTATAGTAATCTTTCGGGTAATATTCAGAATGTGGCATTTTTGACACCTTCCGGGCAAAAAGTATTGATTGTGGAAAACGATGGTTCTGTACCAGCCTCTTTCAATATTCGGTATAAAACTACCTGGGCACCGGCTACTTTGCCCGCTGGAGCAGTGGCAACCTATGTTTGGCAATAAAGTGAAAAGTAAAAGTGATATGAAAAATAAGGTAATTATTATCTTTTTCCTGTTATCGGGATTAATGGGGTATACACAACAAAAAACCTATTGCAATCCTATTAATTTAGACTATGGATATACGCCCATACCCAATTTTAGTGAATGGGGTAAACACCGTGCTACAGCAGATCCGGTAATTGTTAATTATCAAAATGAGTTTTATTTATTTTCCACCAATCAATGGGGTTATTGGTGGAGCAAGGATATGGCAAACTGGAAATTTATTTCCAGAAAATTTCTCCGACCCTGGAACCAGGTATATGATGAACTCTGTGCACCTGCCGTTGGCATTATCGGGGATACGATGATCGTTTTTGGGTCAACCTACAATAAAAATTTTACGGTTTGGATGAGTACTAACCCAAAATCGAATGAATGGAAACCACTGGTAGATTCTTTTGAAATTGGAGGATGGGATCCCGCTTTTTTTACGGATGATGATGGAAAATTATACATGTATAATGGAAGCAGTAACCGGTTTCCATTATATAGTATTGAATTAAACAGAAAAACATTGCAACCAATCGGTACCCGGTTGGAAACTTATTTATTAGAACCTGACAGATATGGCTGGCAAAGATTTGGGGAGCATATGGACAATACTTTTTTGGATCCTTTTATGGAAGGATCATGGATGACCAAGCATAATGGCAAATATTATCTCCAATATGGCGCTCCGGGAACAGAAATGAGCGGATATGCGGATGGGGTGGTGGTAGGTGAAAAACCCATCGGTAATGTATTTACTCCTCAATCTGATCCTTTATCATTTAAGCCCGGTGGCTTTATAAGAGGTGCCGGACATGGGGCAACATTTACAGACAACCAACAAAATTACTGGCATGTGAGTTCTATGGTGATAGCTGTCAAAAATAATTTTGAAAGAAGGCTGGGTATTTGGCCCGCAGGTTTTGATAAAGACGATATCATGTTTTGCAATACTTCATTTGGCGATTACCCGCATTATTTGCCAAATACCAGGCAGTCGGGAGAGTTTACTGGCTGGATGCTATTGAATTATAATAAACCTGTTTCAGTTTCCTCTACACTAGGCTCTTACTCGTCGAACAATGCGGTTGATGAAAATATCAAAACCTATTGGAGTGCGGCAACAGCTGATAAGGGAGAATGGATTGAATCTGACCTGGGAGTGGTTTCAACAGTGCATGCAATTCAAATCAATTATGCCGACCAGGATGCTGAATTTCTGGGAAAGCGAACAGATATTTATCATCAATACAAATTGTATTCTTCTGTTGATGGAAAAAAATGGGATGTTCTGGTTGATAAGAGTAATAATAAAACGGATATCCCTCATGACTACATCGAATTGGAAAAAACAGTACAGGCCAGGTATATAAAACTGGAAAATATTCATATGCCCACTGGCAAGTTTGCCATCAGCGGCTTACGGGTTTTTGGAAATGGAAGTGGTACCAAACCTAATGCGGTAAAAGATTTTATGGTGTTACGTACAGAAAAGGATAAGAGAAGCGGCTGGATACGCTGGGCACCATCAAATGATGCATTTGCCTATAATGTCTATTATGGAACGGCACCGGGTAAATTATACAACTGCATCATGGTGTATAATAGCAATGAATATTGGTTTGCCGGGATGGATAAGAACAAAACCTATTATTACCAGATACAGTCAATCAACGAAAATGGCATATCTGACAGATCAGAAATACGTAAAGTTGAATAACCGAAAATAAATTAAGTATGAAGAAGATTGTATGTATCCTGTTAATGACTTTTATTAACGGATTCGTTATTGCGCAGAATAGCGAAGCACAAAAAATGAAACTATTCATTGATGGCCTGATGAATAAAATGACACTTGATGAAAAGATCGGGCAATTGAACCTGGTTACCCCTGGTTCGGATATCCCAACTGGTTCAGTAGTAAGTAAGGGAGTCGAAGATAATATTCGCAAAGGAAATGTGGGAGGTATGTTTGGGGTGATAGGCGTGGATAAAATTAAGAATGCGCAAACCTTAGCAATTAGGGAAAGCAGATTGCATATTCCGTTGCTATTTGGTTCTGATGTGATTCATGGGTATAAAACAACATTTCCGATTCCATTGGCTTTATCCTGTAGCTGGGATATGGGTCTGATTGAAAAAAGTGCAAGGGCTGCAGGAACAGAAGCTTCTGCTGACGGGTTATGCTGGGTATTTTCTCCCATGGTGGATATTGCCCGTGACCCACGTTGGGGCAGAATTGCTGAGGGTGCTGGGGAAGATGCATTTCTGGGTAGTAAAATTGCCTCCGCAATGGTAAAAGGGTATCAGAATAATAATCGGTTCACCAATTCGTCTGTAATGGCATGCGTAAAGCATTTTGCATTATACGGAGCTGCTGAATCAGGAAGGGATTACAATACGGTAGATATGAGCAGGGTTAGGATGTATAATGAATACCTGCCTCCTTATAAAGCTGCCGTTAAAGCAGGTGCAGGCAGTATGATGAGTTCATTTAATGAAATAGATGGTGTACCTGCAACAGGTAATAAGTGGTTGCTAACAGATCTTTTGCGGAAGGAATGGGGTTTTAATGGGTTTGTTGTATCGGACTATACTTCTTTGAACGAAATGATTGCGCATGGTATGGGAAATTTGCAAACAGTTTCTTCACTGGCTTTAAAAGCAGGTCTTGATATGGATATGGTAGGAGAAGGTTTCCTGACTACCCTGAAAAAATCCTTAGAGGAAAAAAAGATCACCCTACAGGATATTGACCTTGCCTGTAAAAGAGTGTTAGAAGCGAAATATACATTAGGCTTATTTGATGACCCATATAAATTTCTCGATGCAGCAAGGGCAGCCAAAGAGATATTATCAGAGGATAAAAAGCAATTAGCGAAAGAATTGGCAGAGCATTCATTTGTGTTATTAAAAAATGAACATCAACTATTACCCTTGCAGTCAAAAGGGACCATTGCTTTAATCGGCCCATTGGCCAATGATAAACGAAATATGCTTGGAACCTGGTCGGTAAGCGGTAATTTCGAATTGGCGGTTCCCGTTTTAGAGGGCATCAAAAACCTAGCAGGTACAAACACAAATATTATTTATGCCAAAGGTGCCAATCTTTCAGATGATCCTGCTTTTATCAAAAAAGTAAATGTGTTTGGTGAAGAAATCACAGTGGATACCAAGTCTCCCGAAGTACTATTACAGGAAGCGCTGGATGCGGCAAGCAAGAGTGATATAATAGTTGCAGTAATTGGGGAGGCAGCTGATATGAGTGGAGAATCTGCCAGCAGATCCGATATTAGTTTGCCTGCCAGTCAACAAAAACTGGTGGATGCTCTTTCAAAGACAGGGAAACCCTTGGTACTGGTTGTAATGGCAGGTAGACCTTTAACTATAGAAAAAGAAGTGAATAAAGCGGGTTCAGTGTTGTATACCTGGCATGCTGGACAAGAAGCAGGTAATGCCATTGCGGATGTTTTATTTGGAAAGTATAACCCCTCAGGGAAACTCTCGATTACTTTCCCGGTTTCTGTTGGACAAATTCCAGTTTATTATAATCATAAAAATACCGGCCGGCCATATAATCATGAGGAGTTTTCAAAATTCAAATCCAACTACCTGGATATCCCGAATGAACCCTTATTTCCTTTCGGATTTGGATTGAGTTATACCAGTTTTAGCTATGGGAAAATAGCAGTAAGTAGTTCTGTTGTTAAAAAAAATCAGCCGCTTACGGTAAAAGTTACCGTAACCAATACTGGCAATTATGATGGGGAGGAGGTGGTGCAGTTATATACAGAGGAGTTGGAATCCATAAATACAAGGCCTGTAAAGGAATTGAAAGGTTTTCAAAAAAT
>CAIWKU010000277.1 GCA_903913355.1 uncultured Bacteroidota bacterium
AATAATTCCCGCATCGGTGAGGACTTTGAGAAACGGAGTGCCGTCCTTCTTCTGCTGGCGGATTGTCTCGTCGTAGAGAATCGCGCCACTGATGCACTCGCCAAGGCCGGTCGTGGTGATGATCAATTCCCGATAAGCGCGCCGGGCCTCCACCGTTTGCGGAATACCCAGCTTCGCGAAGCGTTTGTTGCAGGTGGGATGACTTTCATCCATCGCCAGCAGCCCTTTGTCGCCGGCGACCAGTGCCTTCGCAGTGTCCGTTAAATTTTGCAAATTCATTTACATGATTTTTGGTTGTGAAAGTATGGCGATGGCTCTGTTACTGCCCGACAGCGGCTGGCACCATCGGCTGCGAATGGCCATGAAACGGCCAGCGCAAGTCACCGGTCATCAAATAGACCGCCATGGCCGCCAGCATCAAAATAACGCAGAACCAGATCCGCCAGTCACGATGTGCATTGTTTACAATAATCGTATTCACATTCGGAATATCTACGCCGCTTTCTACAATATTGGTACAGATCAGTACATCATATTTCTTATCAATAAAATCAAGGATTCGTTCTTCCAATTCATGACCTTCTAACTGTCCATGGGCAAAACCAATGCTTAAATCCGGACAAAGCCCCTGTATCAAAGCAGCCATTTCAGATAACCCCTGTACCCGGTTATGAATAAAGAATACCTGTCCGCCACGTTCTGTTTCAAAATAAATTGCATCCCTGATAAAATCATCATTAAACACATGCAATTCCGTTTGAATAGGCTGCCTGTTGGGTGGAGGTGTATTAATGATACTCAGATCTCTTGCCCCCATCAGACTAAATTGAAGAGTGCGCGGAATTGGCGTTGCGGTAAGGGTTAAGCAATCCACATTGGTTTTGAGGGTTTTTAATTTTTCCTTATGCCCAACTCCAAATTTCTGCTCTTCGTCAATGATCATTAATCCCAAATTCTTAAACTTGACTTCTTTACCTAGTATGCCATGTGTGCCAATAATAATATCAATCTTGCCCTCCTCCAATTGCTTAAGGGTTTCCTTTTTTTCTTTGGCTGATTTAAATCGATTGATATAATCAATGGTAACCGGAAAATCTTTTAACCTGTCCTTAAATGTTTTATAATGCTGAAATGCCAGAATAGTAGTGGGTACCAAAACAGCTGCCTGCTTTCCATCAATACAGGTTTTAAATGCAGCGCGAATAGCCACTTCTGTTTTTCCAAAACCCACATCACCACATACCAGCCTGTCCATTGGACTTTCACTTTCCATGTCCTTTTTTACATCCGCAACAGCTTTACTCTGGTCCGGCGTATCCTCATAAATAAAAGAAGCTTCCAACTCAGTTTGCATATAATTATCCGGTGTATGTGCAAATCCCTGTTGGGCTTTTCGTTGGGCATATAATTTGATTAGGTCAAACGCCACTTCCTTAACCTTGGTCTTTGTTTTTTCTTTCAGTTTGTTCCAGACATCACTACCCAGTTTATTGATCTTAGGTACTGTTCCTTCTTTACCTGTAAACTTGGATATTTTATGAAGTGAATTAATATTTACATAGAGTATATCACTATCCTTATAAATAATGCGAACTGCTTCCTGCATTTTCCCATTCACTTCAATTTTTTGTAGTCCGCTATAGGTGCCTACTCCATGATCAATATGCGACACATAGTCTCCCGGCTGAAGATCTCTGAGTGTTTTTAAAGTAAGTGCTTTGTTTTTGTTATACGCCTGTTTAACCCGGTATTTATGATAACGTTGAAATATCTGATGATCTGTATAACAAACTATTTTCAAGTCATCATCAATAAATCCCTCATGGATACCTGTTGCCACAGGAATAAATTGAAGCTCTGTTTGCAGATCAGCAAAAATGCTATTCAGTCTTTCCAATTGTTTTACCTGCTCTGCAAACAGATAAATATGATAGCCCTCTGCTTCTTTTTCTTTCAGGTTGCGGATAAGCAGATCAAAACGCCTGTTAAAGGATGGCTGTGATTTGGTTGCAAATTCAATTTCATACCCCGCCATCTGTGGTTGAAAACCGAATTCAACAATATGCTTTTGTTCTAGTAAGGTTTCTATAATAGCTACTCCGGTAAAATCTTCTTTTTTTACTTCTTTTACTACCCGGTAATCATCCTCCTTTTCAGTGCCTTGCATCGTAAACCCACTTTCAATCATATGGATAAAACCATCCAGATCTTCTTCCTGGGTATTGATCTTTTCTTTGATCACGTCCCAATCCTTTAGCCAGACAATGGTATTTTCCGGTACAAATTCAAGCAGGGAAACCTTTTCACCCGATTCAAACTGGGTTTCTACATTGGGGATGATATTTACCTGTAATAACTTTCTCTCGCTCAGCTGGGTTTCCGGATCAAATATGCGGATACTATCCACTTCATTGCCAAACAATTCAACCCGATAGGGTTTCTCATTTCCAAAAGAGTAAATATCTAAAATGCCGCCCCTGAGTGCAAACTGTCCGGGTTCATATACAAAATCAGTTCTTTCAAATCCATACATCACAAACAATTCCAGTAAACTATCCAGGTTTACCGTATCGTTTGTTTTGATACTGATCATATTACTGCTAAGTGTTTTGGGCAGTACTACTTTTTCGAACAAGGCTTCCGGGTAAGTAACCATAATTTTACGATTGCCTCCATTAGCCAGTTTGGTTAATGCTTCTGTTCTCAGCATCACATGAGAACTATTTAGTAACCTGAAATTTTTTCTGTTTTTAAAGGAGGAAGGAAAATAAAAAAGGTCTAGGGCCTGGGTCAGATTTTCGAGTGTATTATGAAAATAAGCGGCTTCTTCTGCATCATTTAATACCAGTAAATGATTCATTTCCCTGCAATCAGGATGCATAAAAAGAGCGCTTACTACAAACTCCGCACTACTACCCTGTAAGTTTTTGAGAAAAATTCTTTGCTTATCGGCAAAAGACAGCCTGTCCGCCAGCTGAAAAAGCCGGGGGGAATCCTGGTATTGCGTCAGCAATACTTTCAAATTCATTACTTCCAGATCAAGATCCATTTCTTTTCAAGAATGGCAAAGATAGGATTCGTTCAGTAGCTGGCAGCGGAATTCACTGAAAGCCGGATATTCGTCAGTTTATTGGCTTCTACTGTAAACAAGGCGATATTATTTTCCGTATCAAACAGATTGGCATAAAATACTGCCCCCTGTAAGATGAAAACAGAATATTTTCCTGCAGGAAGAGAAATGGTAAAATT
>CAIWKU010000278.1 GCA_903913355.1 uncultured Bacteroidota bacterium
AACATTATTAACATGTAAATAGTAAATTAGGTAACCATTATGCCTCTGCCAAAACCATTATTTTCCGCTCTCCCACCAAAACCTATCTTTGTGATACTAACAACCGTTCGCATATGAATACTGCGTTTAACCGTAATGAAGATTGGATGAAACTGGCGGTAAGTCAGTCCAGGCAATATTTCGAAAAAATAAAACTGGGCGGCGGTAAGAAAGCCATGGAAAAGCAAAAGGAAAGAAATAAACTCTCTCCCAGGGAAAGAATTGCCTATTTATGCGATACTGACACTCCTTTTATAGAAATTGGCGGCTTTGCGGGATTTGATATGTATGAGGAGCAAGGCGGGTGTCCTAGCGGTGGTACAGTAGCCGGTCTGGGCTATATCCGTGGCAGGCAATGTGTAATTGTAGCCAATGATCAAACCGTTAAAGCCGGTGCCTGGTTTCCGATTACCGGGAAAAAGAACCTGCGTATGCAGGAAATAGCGATGGAGAACCGATTACCCATTATTTATCTCGTAGATAGTGCGGGCGTATTTCTTCCTATGCAGGATGAAATATTTCCAGATAAAGAACATTTTGGTCGTGTATTCCGAAACAACGCTAAAATGAGTGCCATGGGTATTACCCAGATTGCTGCCGTAATGGGTGCCTGTGTTGCCGGTGGCGCTTACCTGCCTATTATGAGCGATGAAACTTTAATGGTAGAAGGAAACGGAAGTATTTTTCTAGCAGGCTCTTACCTCGTAAAAGCAGCGATTGGTGAGGATATTGATAATGAAACCCTGGGTGGTGCCATTACGCATACTGAGATAAGTGGTATTGCCGATTATAAATTCAAAACAGAAGAAGATTGCCTCGACCAGATCAAAAAAATCATTGATAAACTTGGCGCACCCAAAACAGCAGGTTTTGACAGAGCTGCTTCACTAAAACCAGCTAAAAATCAAAATGAAATTTATGGTATCATGTACGAAGGCAATGTAAAGCCTTATGATATGCTGGAGATTATTGAGCGTATTGTTGACAATAGTGAGTTTGACCAGTTTAAACAGGATTATGGACAAACCATTTTATGCGGATACGCCCGTATTGAAGGATGGGCAGTTGGTATTGTAGCTAACCAACGTTTGGTGAGCAAAAATGGAAAGGGTGAAATGCAAATTGGGGGCGTGATTTATAATGACAGTGCCGATAAAGCTGCTCGTTTTATCATGAATTGTAACCAGAAAAAAATACCCCTTGTTTTTTTACAGGATGTAACCGGTTTTATGGTAGGCAGCCGAAGTGAACATAGTGGCATTATCAAAGATGGCGCAAAACTGGTAAATGCAGTAGCCAATTCCGTAGTTCCAAAAATAACCATCATCATAGGAAACAGTTTTGGTGCAGGCAACTATGCCATGTGTGGCAAAGCCTACGATCCAAGGTTTATCTATTCATGGCCTTCGGCAAAAATTGCCGTGATGGGTGGCGACCAGGCTGCCAAAACATTGCTGCAAATACAAGTGGCAGGTATGAAAGCAAAAGGAAAAGAAATAAGTGCCGCAGAAGAAAAAGAATTGTTAGATTGTATCAAAGCCAGCTATGAAAAACAAACCTCCCCATACTATGCAGCCGCCCGTCTATGGGTAGATGATATCATTGACCCCATAGATACCCGCCTGCGAATCGCCGAAGCCATCTCAGCGGCAAATCATAACCCGGATATGGAGGAATTTAAGATGGGGGTAGTTCAAGTTTAATTACAATTAATAATTAGCAATTAAT
>CAIWKU010000279.1 GCA_903913355.1 uncultured Bacteroidota bacterium
ATTCTCCTTGTTTCAAAAAGCCCTTCTCCAACTTATTCTTTGACAAGCTTGCCAACTCGGTTAAGAAATGAATGCCAGGCTGCATTTTATATTCAGCAAGGAACTCAAAGTTGTCTGTTGGTACAAGTCCCTGGGTTTTACCTAACAAGTAGAATTTATCAGAAGCTTTGTCAGGATCAACTTCCCAGAATTTGTAAATGGATGAAATATCGGGACGATCTGATTTAGTCAGTCGCTGACCAAAAACTTCAGCAACATTCCCGTTATAAGACTTTTCAAGATCCTGAAACTCCGTATATGGTGTAAAGCCATCGCTTTTCAGCAATTCAACCGCTTTGGGTAAGTATTTGAACACGTTTTTGCCTTCAGGGGTTTTTTCGAGAATTCCCACAGCATGACGACGTGAACCGGCACCTTTTCGCCAAACAAGATATATTTTATCGAACTCAGTCATGACAACAACCCCCTCAGTTTTTCGGCCCGCAAAGTTACCAGTTTATAGATTAACTCTTTGCGTGCATTTGGTATTTTATAACGGTTCCAGGCTTCGGGTAGGGATGCATCAACTTCATTTACTATATCCTTAACAGTTTCAGCATCTATTTTGGTAAGAAAAGAGCCCGCCTTCCTTACCTCTTCAATATACGAAGAATTCATTAATTCCAACACCAGGTTGAAATGGCTTAACTTTTTATTATTCCAGTGAACCTCGGCCTTACCCTCGTTAACATACTTGACCAATTGATTTTCATTGGCCAACAATGCCTCCACCCGCTCATCATTCAATTCCCGTGCCATTGAGCTTCCGCTATCATAAATGGGGGCCGGCCCGACAATATTGGTTAAATGAAGGCGAATTTGTTCAGCCTCTTTGGTAAGGGTATTCTTTTCTTTATTAAACATTCCTCCAACCGTTGTACGTAAAAACCAGTTCCAGAGGTGAACAGGGGTTCTCTTGGCATCTTTCTCGATTTCATCAATAGAACGGGTTATCATAGAAGACCGCCCGATAAAGGCCCAGTTTTCCTGGTGGCGGTCGGTATTGCCAATGACTGCATCGAAAAGCATAGTCTTAAAAAAGAAATCCCAATATTTCGCCAGCTCAAAATGGTCAAGTGTCTCGCTTAAAAGCTGAAAAGTGTATTGATCTCTTGTTTCCACTTCAGCTGGCAAAAACTCATCGCTGATCGCAGTCATGAAACGCCCGACTTCGATCAGTTGTTCCTGCCCAGCCTGGTGCATACTTTTACTAATGCAACCTATTTCATTATTAAAAACGGCAGGATCATATCTTAAGATATTCAACCCCCAGGACTTTCCTAACTGGTAAGCCAAAACCTCTGACCAAAATTCAAATCTGTAATGCTTCGCTGGCTTATTGTTTTTAGCTTCTTTTTTTTCAGAGCATTTAAAAAACCATGATTGTGCATCATTATCCAGTAAGATCTTTTTTGCACGAGTACCCCCACTGTTAAGCCAAAACTGCTCGTTCCAACCTGAAGCATCAATAAATTTTACATCACTCATTTACAAAATTTTCTACCTAGTAAGCCTTACAACGAAGGCCCACGGGATTTATTGCTTGTGTTTTAACATTCTGGTCCCTTAACTGGGGTTACATGGGCGGTTGGTAAAAGCATTGTTATTTATCAAAACAAATGGAACCAGCACAAACACCTAATCTCGGAAATTATTCAATGTATTGAAAGTCACGGGTACTAATTATCTTCTGCTATTATTGGAGAAAAGATTGGATGATAATACTGGCACTTCGAGTAAAGGAACATTTTATCGGTTAGCTCAAAGTGGGAAAAGGCAGAATTAAATATCCGATAAACCTTGGAAACATCCGGTAGGTGGCTAAAAATAATTGCATCTTAATTGAGCCTGGTTGTTACCAATTTTATGGTTTACTAACCTGTCGGCCTGCCTGCTCTTTCAGAGTCTTGGCTTCCTTCTCTCTTTCACCCGCAAGACGAAGCAACTCCGCCTGTTTAATCAAACGCCGTTCCTCCTGCTCAACATCATTACTGAAACCGACCCTGTCTTTTTGATAAAGGCTGTCTGTGTATTTACAAAGATTTAAGACGTTTTTATTCCCGGAAATTATTAGAGAACGGTATTTCATATCATTGGCCTCAAATTTTTTGTTTTCCTGGTGTGCATTTAGCCATCCCCAAGCTAACAAAAAACAGGTCACAAATAACCCCGCAGCAACCCAGATTCCTTTATGCAAATGGTGCCTGTGTTCAACCTGGTTTTTAAGCGGGAAATTGAGTTGCAATTGTAGTTTGTTAATGGCTGATACAACCTCATTTAATTTACCAGTGTCAAGTTGTAGTTGGGTCGGCAGATTTGTAATCTCCTTACGTAGCAATGTTAAATCAGATTTTAGCTGCTTAATCTCCTCTTTTCCGTTATCGGTTACTTTTAAAAGCAGTTCAAAAGATTCTATCTTCTCAAGGATCGCTTCTAATAATTGTTCGCTCATTGGTCATACTTTAAAGGTGATGGCTTTGTCTTTTTTGTTTGCGTTTCTTTTTCATCAGCTCATAAGGCACATTATCATTTACGTGTTCTGGGCGCATGAGTTCTTCAAGTAAATTCCTGCCTTTTGACTGGTTTATTTCCAACATCCAGCTGATCGTTTTTTGCTGGCGTTTATTCAATGGACGGGGCTGTTTGTCTTCCTGCCTTAATACAAGATTCCGTGCAAGTGTTTTTTCCAGATTCCTGATCGAGAACTGCCGGTCAATTTCACTTCCCTTATACTTGTATTTCCCGACCAGGAAACTGACACCCTGCAACTCATTTGTCGGCCCTTTGCATTTGTATAAAGTTTCGATGCCATGCCGGGATAATTTCTGTTCGATTTCCTTTAATGTTTTACACTTTGGTAATTCATTTGTGATCGCATGGTAAACCTTATAACGGTTGACCTGGTAATCATTCAATTTTTCAAGATGGGTTAGCTCCAGGTTCTTCTTTTGAACCTGCACCAGTTCATGTTTTAAGGTCAACTGCTGGGCAACCTTTTTTCCGAGCAATCCAATCCAGTTGTCCTTTATCGTTTTGCCGTCGTTATCTACCCTGTTCACAACAATATGTACATGCTGGTGTTTGCGGTCAGTATGCCTGACGATCATGACTTGCGTGTTTTGGATGCCCAATTCTTTTAGATATTCTTTTCCGATCTGTTTCATTTTTTCATCTGTTATTTTTTCTCCGGGATAGTAGGAAAGTATAACATGCAAAACCGGCTTTTTAAGCTCAGGGTTCAGCCGTCTTTGTTCTTCAAAATCAGCGGCCATTAAATTGTGATCATAATCCCGTACACCAGACGCTTCCATTACCAAAGCCCGGGATCTATCCTGACACAGGTAGCGACAAAGACCGATAAATGATTTCCCAGTTAATATCTTACTGATCATATTGCTGCGATTATTTACCGTTTAATTTGCGAAGAACCCCATCTAACTCTCTGACGTATTTACCGAAATAAAACATGGCTTTTAAAATCCCTTCCTGGTGGGCCGTTTTAGTCAGCTGATTTAGGTTATTTGCCAACCCTACAAGTTGTCTTACCTGGCTTCTTTCCTCGGGTGTGAGCCTTGCTGTCACTTGTCCTTTAACTGCCATTTCGCGGATGTATTGAGTAATTCGCATACTGGCCTTTGAGGCTTTATGTTTAACCAGAAAGTATTCATTTTTGGTAAACCTGATCCCAGTGGCAGTTTCACGCTTAACTGCTTTTACTGGTCTTCCACCTTTGTGCTTAGTATTTGTTTTTGTATAACTCACACTTTACCATTTACGTCTTCAATAATCTTTTGCGACCAACGGGAGTCAAAAGCAAGCCAGCGTTTTTGTGCAACAAAAACACCGCTTGCTAACATAAAAACTCACAGTCTTATAACCCGCGACTGTTTCAATTGCTGGGTGACTGCAAGGCTAACCGTCCACTCGTTCAAATCCTTAAAACCTTTATATAAATTGCTTTCGTCTACTACCTTATTGGATCTTTGTATTGCCTGAGTTACACATTCCTTTCCGGCCTTATCATTGTCCAGGTACAGGTGAATCCTTTCATGCTTTTCCATCAGTAAAAGGCTGCGGGTGAAAAAAGAAAGTGAATTGAGAACGAGTATATTCGTAGGAGATTTCTGAATGCCTACAATTGACCGATATGAGAGGAAGTCGAAGAACCCTTCAAACACGGCAACGGAAGTTGCTTTATTGTCCAGCCAGGTTACATATTTTGGAGAAGAAGAGCCTTTAAAGCTGGGCGACCTTAATTCATAGCCACCTGAGTTATTTTTAAACCCAATGGCACAAAAAGTATTTTCGCCGCTCTTATAAAAAATTTCCCGGCAAAACTCATTTGCGACATCAGAGTCAATATTTCTTTGCTTTAGATACCCAATCAAGGTTGGGTCAATAATTGGGTTTTTAATCGAAAAAATATGAATTGCGCGGTCATCAACGGTGAGTTGTAAAACAACTGCCTTTTGCTTGTGAAAAGAGAAGTTAGCTGTTACTGAGGAGGCGCTTATTTTTTGCAAAGCTTCCGGTATTTGGCAATTCAAATAAAGACACACAAAATCGACCAGTTTCCCGCCTTTTCCTATTCCATGATCATACCAGATATTTCCAGGTTTGTTTACTTTAAAAGAGGCTGTTCTTTCCAGGTGCAAAGGAGATAAATACCAGTAGTTTTCTCCGCTGATTTTACTTGGTGAAAATCCCATTGAATTCAGGTAATCTACCAGGTCAATTTGATTGGCTTGCTCACAGTTCATTGCTCCACATTTAGGGGTTAGTTATAGGGGTTTGTTTGATCACTGCTTCAATGTCTGCCCTGGAGAAATATCGCCGGGATTTGATCTTAAAACTTTTCAGTTTATCCTGCTTCATCCACTCGTATAAAGTGGGCTTGGAAACCTGGAATATTTGGCAGACTTCGGTAGCCTTAAGAAGCGCCTTTTCTGGTAGGTGGGAAGGGGGTGCTTCTTTTCGCATAGAAGCATTTAATTTCTGTTCCACTACTTCTTCCATAATCGTCTTAATCTGCTTCCAGAACTCAGTAGAACTCATAGGAAATAACATCGGTGTTTCTTGCATACTTCTTCATTTACTTGTTCACTATAAAATATAATTGTCCTTGGGCTAAAATACATGCGGATGGACCACGTGTTTCATAGCCGGTCTCCTAGTCTGCAAAGAAGTATATCAGGTAAAGAAGGAAAATGAAGAAGGTGCCGGGCAGCAGCACGCTCAGCAATGCGGCTGCCACCGCAACCGGCCACCACCTCCAATTGAGCACCACGCGCAGGGCGCGGCCCCAGCAGTTGGTCCAGCCCCACTGCGCCGTGGCCATGGCGTAGGGAACAAGCTTGCCCGGCACCAGGATCCAGCGGAAGATCCACTCCAGAATCGTCATCCAGCG
>CAIWKU010000280.1 GCA_903913355.1 uncultured Bacteroidota bacterium
AAGTAAACAAAATTAAATTTCTGGGAAGTCTTGTGTAAGTTGGGGTAGTATTGACAGCTGGTTTAGAATACGGAAAATCTGATATAAGCCTCTTTTCTCTGCCCAAAACTAGGGTTGACCTGATAATGGCTCCCCCCTGATATCTATCCAATTTTTGCCACAAATTGACTAACGCGGGCTGGTTTTCTGTCTGCATTTTTTGGGATAGTTTGGGTGGATACGCCTGTTTCTGTTGCATTTCGCTGTATTTTATGTACCTTTGCCAACTCATTTTCCGGCATCTTGCTAAAATTCGTGTAACTAATGTCAACAAAGAAGAGAATTTTATTCATTGCTACAGAAATGTCTCCTTACCTGGAGCTGACTGAATTTGCTGAAGTGATCAACAAATTGGCTATTAAAAGCAATGACAGTGGGTTAGAAGTTAGGTGCATTATGCCACGTTTTGGGGTGATTAATGAACGAAGGCATCGATTACATGAGGTAGTAAGGCTATCCGGTATCAATGTATCTGTTGATAATGATGATTATCCCTTACAAATCAAGGTAGCCTCTTTACCCAATGCCCGACTGCAGGTATATTTTTTGGAAAATGAAGACTTCTTTAAACGTAAGCAGGTTTTTCATAGCGATGATGAGACATGGTTTGAGGATAATATCCTGAGAACCGTTTTCTTTTGTAAAGGTGCATTGGAAACCGTTAAAAAATTTGGATGGCCGCCCGATATTATCCACTGCAGTGGTTGGATGACCGGGTTGATACCTGCCTATATAAAAACAGCCTATAAAAAAGAGCCCGTTTTTGGGAACAGTAAAGTGGTATTTACGATTGGACAAAATACTTTTAAGGAAAAACTGGGTACCGACCTGGTTAGAAAAGCCATAATAAACGCCAATATCAAAGAGAAAGACCTGGAAGCATTCAAAGAAGGCAATAATACAGCTATGTTCAGGGGCGGAGCCAGTTTTGCTGATGCCATTAGCTTCGGATCAGATAATATCGAAAAGAAACTGGTAGAAGAATTCGGCAAAGTAAAAGGTAAAAAAGTTGTGCCTTTCAAGGGTTGGGACTCTGATTTAACTGAATATATGGATCTGTATGCTGAGTTGGCAGCTAAATAGCCATAACCCAATAGGTTCATCATTCCATTACTGATTATTATCAGATACTAATATATCAAGGCTTTTTTGCGATTTTCAGGTTGATAGTGTAAAGCCTGTTAGCAATTCCCTAAACTGATTATCCCCATCATTTACAAATTGGATATTTATTATTCATTATACTATATTTGCAGCCATTAATAATAAAACCTTATGCCTTATTTATTTACTTCTGAAAGTGTATCTGAAGGACATCCGGATAAAGTAGCGGATCAGATATCTGATGCGCTGATCGACAATTTTCTTGCTTTTGATTCTCAATCAAAAGTAGCTTGTGAAACACTGGTAACTACCGGACAGGTTGTTCTTGCCGGGGAGGTTAAATCCAAAGCCTATTTGGATGTTCAGGAAATTGCAAGGGGGGTAATCCGTAAAATCGGATACACCAAGAGTGAATATATGTTTGAAGCCAATAGTTGTGGTATCCTGTCAGCTATACACGAACAATCTGCTGATATTAACCAGGGAGTTGATAAAAAGAAGAAAGAAGACCAGGGTGCAGGTGATCAGGGTATGATGTTTGGCTATGCGACGAATGAAACAGACGATTATATGCCACTGGCATTGGATCTGGCCCATAAGATACTGATTGAATTAGCAGCTTTGAGAAGAGAAAATAAAGCCATAAAATACCTTCGCCCGGATGCAAAGAGTCAGGTTACACTCGAATATGATGATAATAACAAACCTGTTCGAATTGATGCAATCGTAGTGTCTACCCAGCACGATGATTTTGATACGGAGGCTAAAATGTTGGCCAAGATCAAGGAAGATATCGTTACCATCCTGATACCACGCGTAAAATCAAAATATAAGAAATACGCGAAACTGTTTAATGACAAAATTAAATACCATATCAACCCAACCGGCAAATTTGTGATTGGCGGACCACATGGTGATACCGGTTTAACTGGTCGTAAGATTATTGTGGACACTTACGGCGGAAAAGGTGCCCACGGTGGCGGTGCATTTAGTGGAAAAGATCCTAGTAAAGTAGATCGTTCTGCAGCTTACGCTACCCGTCATATTGCCAAAAACCTGGTAGCAGCAGGTGTTGCTGATGAGGTGTTGGTGCAGGTTTCTTATGCGATTGGGGTAGCACAACCTACTTCTATTAACGTAAATACCTATGGGACCGCTAAAGTAGAACTAACAGATGGTCAGATTGGTAAGATCGTAGAAAGTGTGTTTGATATGCGTCCTTACTTTATTGAGCAGCGTTTAAAACTACGTACACCCATTTATAGCGAAACAGCTGCATATGGACATATGGGTCGTAAAAATGAAGTGGTTACGAAAGAGTTTGTTTCTCCTTCTGGCAAAGTGAAGAAAGTAAAAGTGGAACTCTTTACATGGGAAAAACTTGACTATATCAATAAGGTTAAAAAAGCCTTCGGGTTAAAATAATAACAGGAAAAAATAAGGAAACCTCTGCTTTATCAGCAGGGGTTTTTTATTTTGAGAACAGATATTTTATAGTAAGAAAATTAAAAAAATGGAACCCCAAAACCCCTGGCAGATTATCAGCGAAAAGGAAGTATATGCCAATCCCTGGATATCCGTTACAGAATTCAATGTAATCAATCCTTCTGGTGGGAATGGGATTTATGGGAAAGTTCATTTTAAGAATACAGCTGTTGGAATCCTGGCCATGGATGATGACCTAAATATCTACCTGGTTGGCCAGTTCCGATTCCCTGTAAACAGCTATAGCTGGGAAATTCCTGAAGGTGGGGCTCCGATTGGGGCCGACCCAATAGAAGGTGCCAGACGCGAATTACAGGAAGAAACCGGTCTACAGGCAAAGGAATGGCATTTATTACTTACCATGCACTTATCTAATTCGGTTAGTGATGAATTAGCACTCATATATCTGGCAAAAGGGCTTACCCAACATAATTCCAGTCCGGAAGAAACCGAACAATTAGCCATCCGCAAAGTATCTTTGAATGAAGCAGTAAGCATGGTGGAAGAAGGAACCATAACAGACTCTATGAGTGTTGCTGCCATCCTAAAAATAAAGCTATTATACACAGAAGGCAGATTGAAGTAATACATTTGCAAATGGCCATAAAACAAAACTCACTGATAATAGGTCGCCAACCCCTGATAGAAGCACTTCAATCAGGAAAAGGGATTGACAAAATACTGCTCCAGAAAAATACAAGTGGCGATGGCATTATTACGATACGACAAATAGCCCGGGACCAAAATATACCTATACAAATAGTGCCGGTTGAAAAACTGAATGGATTAACCAGGGCCAATCATCAGGGGGTACTTGCATTCGTTGCGCGGGTACAATACATGGATCTGCAGCAGGTAATTGATCATGTGGTTTCTAATGGAGAATTGCCTTTATTCCTGATGCTGGATGGGGTTACAGATGTTCGTAATATTGGTGCAATTGCCCGTAGTGCGCTTTGTTGTGGGGCCCAGGCAATTATTATTCCCGATAAAGGAGTGGGAGCTTTGAATGAAGAAGCTATGAAAAGCAGCGCAGGTGCATTGGAGATGATCCATATCTGCCGTGTCAATAGTTTGTTAAAAGCAGTAGATGACTTGCACCTGAATGGTATCAAAGTATTTACGAGTGAAATGCGTGCAGAAGAGAATGTATTTGAATTGCCATTTAACGATCCTTGTTGCATCATCATGGGCGACGAAGGCAAAGGCGTTCAACCTTATTTGGCAAAAGCA
>CAIWKU010000281.1 GCA_903913355.1 uncultured Bacteroidota bacterium
CATCTAATTAACAAATCTTTTCTAAATATAAAATAGCAAAGGGTATAACTTTATGAAAAATAATTCATGAAGAATTATTTAATTGTAATCATCATTTTTTTAAGCCTAAATGGTTGCTACAAGTCTGTAGAGAAGGACCCTCTTTATCCCCAATTACCTGCAATTTCTGATCAGGGTTTAGACATAGGTGGTGTTATGATAAATGATACCGCATGGGTTTTTGAAAAGCCTCAATTTGGGAGGATATTTAATCCAATGAGTATTATCAGCTACCCCAATGGTGATTCTATCATAGTGTTAATGGAAGGCAGTTCTAATTACCCTTATAATTTATATTATACTCAGATTTATTTTGTTTTGAAAAATATTCAGATAACTAAGGATAGTGACTTGGTTAAACTAAATGGCATGACTTTTAACATTGATAGTCAAAGTAATTATGCAGGAATGGGAATGGCATATCAAAATAATATTAGGAATAATGGAAGGTCTTCGGGATCAATTTCATTTAATAAAGTTTATTTAGATAAACATGGGGTAATCATTGGGGATGGCTCACCGGGTAACCCTATTCTGATACCATTCGTAATGGCGGGTGTTTTTAATTTGAGTCTAACCCAGGAAAGAAAATATGATTTAAAGGCTGGAAGATTTGACAGGACAATATATAATACAGATGGATTTGTTGTTGTTCCTTAAATATTATCTTAAATGTTGAATATAAAATCACTTACGGCACGTCTTTAAATACAATTATCAGCCGCACTAAATGGTAAATATGGCAAAGTAATATGGAATTTCTTATTTAACTTATCTTATTAATAATAGTAAAAGATAAATTATGTCCATTCTTCGCATAAAACAATTTATCATTCTCTTGCTGTCAATCCTCTTTTTTATTCAGTGTAAAACGATGAAAGAAAATAGAAGAGAAATCAAACAATTCAAATCTATTTATTTGGCTCAATTTAAGCTAACCTATACCCGGAAATTACTTCAAGCAGGATTCAACCATTCTCCTGCTATAAACAGTATTCTGGAAACAGACCCCAAAGGATTTACTGAGCCTATTCTTTCTGATGCAGATTATCAGTTAATAGATAGTTTGGTATATATAGATAACTTAAGTATGAAGACAGACTCAACGGGAAGAATCGGTATGGTAGCAGAAGGATCGGAAGGTAAACATGTACTCAGGCATCTTATTGACAGATATGAAACCAAATGGCTTGATAGTTTGGCAAAAGCCAGATATAAAACTTTGGGAGTAAAAAAAATTTGATAAAGAAGCCCCTACCTTTAGTTATAAAGTCTGTTTTATAAATAGCCTGCAAAATAAAAAAACTTGAAAGTCAAGGTTCCTGTTGAATCTGTCGACCCTGACAATCATATTTTTAGCCGTATACTAAATTGAAATTCATTTAATAGTTAACTTCTTTTTACTCATATACAGGTAATCGTTTTTCTATTTGCTTAAATCCAATATGTATTCGCCTTTAGCGGGTATGGTTATAGCATTTGTCAGGGCAAATGATTTTGCGGTGATTACATCCTTGCCGGTTGTGTACTTACCAATGATATCACTAAAGCGATCCATTTTTACGGTTTGATCTTTCAAAGCACTATTTAGAATCACCATAACGGTATGATCCCCCTTTATACGAGCATATACATAAATCCCGTTATAAGGTGCATAATGCATTAGTGTTCCCTGTTTAACGGCAACACTTGTTTTGCGCCACTGCAATAACTTTTGCATGTAATCCCATGCCTCATTCTGAATATCGGTACGTCCGATTTTTGAAAACTGATCTATTTTATCATCAGGCCAACCTCCCGGAAAATCCTTTCTTAAGTTACCATCGCCTTCTTGTTTATTGCCTGTCATTAAAACTTCGGTGCCGTAATATATTTCGGGTATACCGCGCATAGTCAATAAAAATGCAAGGCCCTGTTTGTAGCGTAACAGATCGCTGTCCTCTTTCCTTACAATCCGGCTCATATCATGATTGTCTAAAAATATCAGGAGACTATAGGGGTCGGGGTAGACAAAGTCCTGCGCTATATCTTCAAAAATATTATTTAAATACCCATTGTCAGTTGTGCCGCTAAAAGCATCATTTTGCATAATAAGCGTTAGCGAAAAATCCATGGGTGTTTTTAAACCTGGATTTTTTTTGCTAAGAATAGAATTTTTTTGCCACCAGGCTGATGAGCTGGTTTTATTATACCAGGTTTCGCCGGTAATATTGAAATTGGGATATTCGTCATAGACCTCTTTATTCCAACGCGCCAGAAAATCAAAATCCATGTATGAATAAGTATCTTGTCGGATGCCATCAATACGGGCATATTCTATCCACCAGATACTGTTTTGTATTAAATAGGTAGCCAGATGTGGGTTGCGTTGGTTCATATCTGGCATTTGACGGGCAAACCAACCATGTAAAAAAGTATTTCTTTCAGTAGGCGAGGCATGAATATCCATTACTGATACAGTAGCATGATTGGTTTGCATAAAAACACCATTGTTGTTTATCCAATCCTTTGAGGGAAGATCCTTCATCCACCAGTGTGAACTTCCACAATGGTTTAGAACCATGTCCATCACCATTTTCAATCCTTTTTCATGGGCTGTTTGTGTAAGCTTTTTAAATTCCTCATTGCTCCCAAAACGAGGATCCATTTTATAAAAATCAGTTATAGCATATCCATGGTATGAGCCTCCGGGCATTTTATTTTCCTGCGTAGGATTAAGCCATATCGTAGTAATGCCCAGGTCTTTTAAATAGTCCAGATGTTTCGATATCCCTTCCAGGTCACCGCCGTGGCGGGCGTTTGCATTTTGACGGTTAGCTTTCACGCCCTCAAAGTCATCATTAGCAGGATTTCCATTCGCAAAACGATCAGGGGTAATCAGGTATAAAACATCAGAAGGGGTAAAGCCCATGGCACCGCTTTTATCAGTACGCGCTTTTATAGGATAGTGATAAGTAAATGTATCCTTACCATCTGTAAAGTGAATGGGCAATAAGCCCGGTTTTGTACCCTGAGAAATAGTTAGATACACAAAAAGATAGTTTGGATTTTCAACCTTAGCGGCTTCTTTTAGGGTAATACCCGGATAATTTATGGCCACTTTGGCATTGCCGATATTAGGCCCGTAAACCAGTATCTGCAGTGTTTTATTTTTCATACCAACCCACCAATTTGCCGGCTCTACACGGGTAATTTGGATTGCTTTTACAGAAGGCGCCAATAAAAGAGTAAACGCATAAAACAAATAGATAACTATCTTACTATTCATCATCGTGGGTTTTAAAAAACTTCGAGAATAATTATTTGAAATATTTAGTAATGTGATTCTTATAATTCATGTAGATAAAATATAAATCATTCCACATATAAAAGACATTTCTGGAAATGACCAGAAATTATCCATTACAATGACACTGAATTGAACTCGAAGTTGAAAGAAGAGTACAAATTATTCCTAACCTTCTTGTCTGTAGGAACCTGATTTTCTATTCAATACTTTCTAAAGGTATTATTTCCACAAGTAAATCATAAATCAAACCTTCCAAAACAACAAAACCCTTACTAAAAAATGATTTCTATATATAAAGTTGCTCCGACGATCCCGAGCACTCGGGAGAACTCGTATCTAAAGTTTAGGAAACTTCTATTCTTTTCAATCTATTATTAAGAATTGATAATCAATTAGTTAATTCAAAATTTGTTAAGGTAAATGTATAGCAGAATAAGGTTATTCTGCACAGGTTGCTGCACAATTTTCGGGAAATATATTGACTAAAATCATTCTACATAAAGTTTTCTAATAGAAAACAATTACTACATTTGTCTGTGTTTAACATCATCACAAGAAGAACCCTGTTAGAATATTGTAAGAGGTATCCAGTTGCAGCAACAGCTCTTTTTGAATGGTATCATGAACTGGTTTTAACTAGTTACAAGAATTTTAATGAACTTAAATCGGATTATCCGAATGCAAGTCTTGTTGGTGATGATCGGGTCGTATTTAATGTCATGGGTAATAAGTTCAGGCTTGTGGTAAGAATCGTATTTGAATTTAAATCCGTACAAATAAAGTGGTTTGGAACACATGCTGAATATGATAAGATTAATGTGGAAACCATTCAGTACAAAAAGAAATAATTATGGAACTCAAATTGATCAAGACGAAGAAACAATATGATGCTTATTTGGCTTGGGTGGATGCAATGTTTGATAAGAGAGTAAAACCCAACACAGCAGATGGTAACAAAGTAGAAGTGGCACTTTTATTGATTAAAC
>CAIWKU010000282.1 GCA_903913355.1 uncultured Bacteroidota bacterium
CCTGGAAGCCCATCAGATCAAAATTTTATTTAACAGGATAGATGATACGGGCCGTGCGGCTATTAAACAGTAAGCCATTACATATTTTCAAGCCCCATTTTTTTCTTCAAGTGAAATAAAGCTTTACCGGGTCCGGTTTGTAAAAGAAAGAACAATAGTTTAAGTCGAAATTGCCAGAGTTCCATCTTCCAAGAAAATCCAAAATAAGATGTATATGCTTTTTTAGTTTCGGCCAGCGATTTCATGTAATTGGCAGTACTTACGCCTGTATCATCAAATACAGCGATCAATTTATTCAGGTAGGCATATGGTTCGTCTTTTATCCGGCACATTAGATCATAGTCCATCGCAATCCTATAGTCAATATTAAAGCCCCCTACCCTTTCATATACCTGTTTTTTTACAAACCAGGTTGGATGAGACACACTGCGCATACCGCGATATAGTTTGGCTGGATCAAACGCTTTTCCAATAATCACTTCGCTACCGGCTCTAATCATCCGCATATTTCCGCTGATCCATTGCGTTTGCGGGTTGTTTTCAAAAAAATCAGTCACTGTTGCCAAAACATCATTTTCTGCATAACAATCTCCTGCATGCAGCAAATGAATCAGTTCGAATGAAGCGAGTTGGATTCCTTTATTAAAAGCATCTGATATACCCTTATCCGGTTCATTCATCCATTTGCGATAAGCAGGTTGTGGCGTATTAACCAACCATTCTTTGATTTCTTCGGTTGAAGATCCATTAATGATATAATGTTCATCTGGTAAATAAGACTGCCGGTCAACCGATTCGCAGGTTTTTTGCAAATCAGCGAGATTATTAAAACAGATGGATATAACGGATATTCTTACCATGCAGTCTGTAATTTACTGATCAATCACAATCTGGCAAGTTTTCCCAGGAAAAGTGCTAGTCCTTTTCGCTTATCATCAGTTAAAGCATAACTGATATTTTCCGTATAATATGTAGGAAGATCATAGGTATCATAGGGATGTTCAGCAACCACTTCCGCAATATGTGAAATCCCATAGCCATTGGCACGGTTAAATGCATCGATAAAATCTTCATCCAGTTTTTTATTGGCAATCCAGGCAGCAAATACAAATGGCAGTCCCGTATATGCTTTCCAGGCAGTCCCTAAATCGTAGGTATAGGCCGATATTTTGCGCTGTTCCAAAGCCCGGTCCCCTATCACAATACCCGCAGTAGTTCCCTTGATCCTTGACCTGAAATCTTCTTTGGCATCCTCCAGTAACGGTTCTTTTTGCCAGTATTCTTTTAATAATACTTTTGCCAGGTTAACAGAAGTTCTGCTTTGGTAATCGAGTAATACTGTGGAAATCTGTTCAAGAGGTAATTCACTAAAAAGAGCCACGGATGCCACTTCGCCTTCTGTTCCAATACAATAATCCGTAACAATATGCGCTTCGGTAAGTTGGGGAATAATGGCAACGGGTACCAGCCCAATATCAATTTCATCATTTACCAACATAGTAGCAATTCTGGAAGGGTATTCCTCTACCAACTCAATCCTATCCATCAATCCAGAACGTTTAACCCCGTATAATAATGGCTTGGTATTTAAATAACTTACCGCCCCAACACGTACTTTCCTGTTCAAATCGGCTAATTTAAATGCAAAGAAAAGCAAAGAAGCCAG
>CAIWKU010000283.1 GCA_903913355.1 uncultured Bacteroidota bacterium
GCCAATAGCAAAGGTTTTACTATCAGCACAGAATTGTATCCATATACAGCAGCTTCCACCATGTTACAAAGTGCCATATTTAGTGAGGGATGGCAGGAAAGATTAGGGATCCAATATAATGACCTGCAATGGGTGGCCACGGGCGAAAGACTTACCAAAGAAAGTTTTACTGCCTATCGAAAAGAAGGGGGAACCACCATTATACATTTGATGAAACCTGAATGGATCAATATGGGAATCCGATCGCCAGGAGTAATGATAGCAAGCGATGGAATGCCCTATGCACCATTGGCACATCCCCGCACAGCCGGAACATTTTCAAGGGTATTGGGTAAGTATGTACGGGAAGACAAGGTAATAGACCTGATGACTGCATTAGCTAAAATGACTTTATTGCCGGCTAAAAGATTGGAAGCCATTGCACCTATGATGCGATTAAAAGGCAGGATACAAGTAGGCGCAGATGCCGATATCACAGTTTTTAATCCGGCAACCATCACAGATAAAGCAACATTTGAAAAAGGGTTGGCTTTTTCGCAAGGGGTTGAATGTGTAATTGTGAATGGAACTATAGTATTAAAAAATGGCAAAACCGTTGCTTCCGTTTTTCCCGGACAACCCATTTATGGGAGATTTAAAAAGTAATCGACTTCTCGCCGTTGTTGGTCGACTGACCAACAACGAATAGGTTAGTATTAACTGAATTAAAAAAGATAGTCAATGTTGTTTGTCAGGCGACCAACAACGACGAGAGTAACAAAATATAGTATAATCTCATCACGATAACTGTATGTATCCATTCTTTTTCGAATACCAAGAAGGATTATAATCTCTAATTAAATATGAAGACATTACCCTTCATCAAAATGATTGTAACAACCTTGTTGATATTTATATCAACCCTATTATTGGCATGTGATTGCATCAAACCAAAATTGATAGAACATATCAATTCTGCCGACTTTATTGCAACTGTGGTAATACATGCTATTCGGCCGGATAATTCGGTTCCTGGATATGCTACTATAGAATTTGAATTAATTACCCTTTATAAGGGGAAGTATAGAAAAGACTTACAACTATATAGTCTTGCAACCAGTGATTGTGCTTTTTCTGCCGATAAGGGTACAAAATGGTTGATTTTTGCCAGGTATAATACAACCGGGCATTTATGTTTTGATGTATGTGACTTCCCAGAACAGTTAGATAGAAAAATGGACAGTATACAATATCCAAATGCCCAAAGAAACTATGATCGTTCGCTAGAATTGGAAATAAATTTCCTGAATTACCTGAAAGAAAAAAACCTGCACCCAAAAAATGTTTACCAAATCAACAGTAGATTTAACGAAAACACTATGCAACAATTCAGGGGTATTGATCCGCCCAAAGAGAGATTTGCTATTTATAAAATTTGGATTAATCAGAACCTAACAATAAAAAAGATAAAAGCGATCAAAGAATTCAGTAACAAACATTTGTCCGAAGCCCTTCTGACCTATATTACTGATAATATAAAGCTTACTCAAATTGACCGACTTGCTAAAATACCTAAGGAAACTGAAATATGTATCGCCTTGTTTTTCTATCCGGCTAGGGATGGCTACCCTTCCTTGATAAGCGAATATTGACATATAAATTTTATTATAAGCCAACCTTCTGAATAGAGCAATTCTATCAAATATTATTTTCTTTCTCGCAGTTGTTGCTTGCCTGACCACAGGTGTTCGGAAGTAAAGGGTACTCCTTGTTTAGTTTAGGCATTTATAATGGTGGTAGCTTTAAATACTTAATAAATTAGGCCTCACCCATTACGCCCTTTTGCACAAGAGGCAACTCATGTTCTTACGGAACATGGAGGAAGTGAAAGGAGAACCAATAAGTAGCGAATAAACTTCTCACGAACACCTGTACTTATCTAACCAACAACCATGCATTGATAGCTAAAAAAAAGGAAAAGACTTCTATTTTCCTTTTAGTCCCATATTACCCAATAATTCATACTTGGACAACGGTTTAGCAACTCACCCATTCGTTTCTATTTACCAGCTAAATCATTGATTATCCATTCAATTTTGAGTTCCTAGTAGCTAAATTTTGTTGATTTCAGTTGCGAAGATTTCCAAAGCTAAATACAACAGTTTATTTGTTTGGTGTCCTATACTAAATACGCTTTACATAATTGGGGGTTAAGTATGTACATTTAAACTACACATTATGAGTTCAACACACAAAGAAGGCAGAAAGCCTATTTATGATTCCAGTCTCAAGATTGCAGTAGCAAGAGATTATATTACCTCCAACCTGGGGTATGGGAAAATTGCAGAGAAATATGGTTTACCCTCGCCAGGAACTGCCAGGCATATTGTAAGATGGTACAGGGGGAACTATCCAGACAATGTTATTGAACAACAAATACCCGTACCC
>CAIWKU010000284.1 GCA_903913355.1 uncultured Bacteroidota bacterium
GGAAGAAGCTGCTTATGATAAGGAAAGGAAATTAGTCGGGAAAATGGTATATAGCTACGAATAAGGCCGGCTGGGACTAAACTCCTTGCTGGTTGGGCACCACCAGGGTAAACTCAGTTCCTTCTCCAAAAGTAGATTTCACGGAAATATCGCCTCCAATTCTTGTCAGGGCTTCTTTAACAATATACAGTCCAATCCCCAATCCATTTTTGAAATCCGTACTACGGAAAAATATCTGGAAGATCTTATTCAGGTGATCCTCAATAATACCTACTCCATTGTCCTGAATATGAATAATCGCTTTCTCTTCTGTTACCTGAACACTAAGGGATACTTTCGGGTTCTTCTCATCTTCACGTTGGTATTTTACTGCATTGGATACCAGATTATTCAGTATTAAAGCCAATCGAAATCCATCGCAGTAAAAAGGAACCGGTTGATCAACGGCTACTTCAAAAACGATCTGCGGGTTCTGCATATTACACATCTCAATACTATCTGCAAATAAAGTATGAAAGTCGAGTAGCTCATTTACATCATCCAGCCTGATCCCCTTATAATATTCAATGATCTTATGAATAAAAATATCCATCTTATTTACACAGCTCTCAATCATCTGGAAATAATTGGCAGAATCATCTTCCAGCTTTTGGAGTTTTGCCAGGTTAATAATGCCTAAAATATTGGCAAGCGGCGATCTCAGGTCATGTGAAGTGCTGTAAACAAATCGATTCAGCTCATCATTGGCCCTTTGCAACTCATTTACTTTATTTTTGAGTTGTTTCCGCATACTGTATACTTCGTATGCATTCGCTATCGTAGTCCTTAATTCTACTCCATCCCAGGGTTTTTTAATATAGCGGTATATTTCGCCCTTATTAATGGCATCTACTACCGCCTCAATATCTGAATAACCAGTCAATAAAATGCGAATGGGATCCGGGTGAGACCTGGTGACAATATTAAAAAACTCAACTCCCGTTGCAATGGGCATGCGTTGGTCGGCTATTATAATATGGATCTCATTTTCATTCAGGATATGCAGCCCTTCAGCAACACTTGTTGCGGTATATATATCGTAATCTCTCCTGAACCCCGCATGGAAGGAGAGCAGGTTGTTTGACTCATCATCAACATACAAGACTTTTACCTTGGATTCATGGGGATTAAGCATGTTGATTGAATTAAGTCAGTGTAATGGGTTTTGGCAATGTATAATTTAAAGTTATTACAAATTCTGCACCTTTTCCAACTGAAGAGAAAACTTCAATCTTTCCATAATGCATTTGAATGATTTTATATACAATGGAAAGCCCCAGCCCAGTTCCCTCTCCCACCCCTTTGGTGGTAAAAAATGGGTCAAATATTTTTCTTTTTACTTCTTCATTCATCCCCGGCCCGGAATCTTGAATGCGAATGACTATTTGATTTCCCAGGTCTTGGGTTGAGATCCGGATGAATTCAGTTTCAGACTGTTGTTCTTTTTGTTTGATGGCCTGAATCGCATTACTCAGGATATTCATAAAAACCTGGTTTAGCTTACCAGGATAACATTCAATATTTCCATTGGCATTACAATCTTTTTCCACTTTAATATTTGCAGGAAGCATATTCCGTAATAGTACCAATGTTGAATCGAGACCGTCATATATATTCACAATCTTAATTTCCCCTTCATCCAGTCTACTGAATGTACGAAGTCCGGTTACAATTTCTGCGGTTCGCTCTGCTCCTTCCCGTATTCCTTTTACCAGGTTATCAATTTCGGTTTTCACATAGTCAAGATCTAAATTTTTAATACTTTTCTGTATTGCAGCCAGTTTTTCAGGTATTTCGGTTTGATGAGCAATATGTAAAGAATCATACTCATCAATAATCGAAATCAAATCATTGATGTCTAATTGAAGTGGTCCGATATTCGATTTTACAAAATTGATGGGGTTATTGATTTCATGTGCAATACCCGCTGTAAGCTGACCCAATGAAGCCATTTTCTCCGCTTCTACCAGTTGTGTCTGTGCATCTTTCAGATTCTGTAATGCCACACTCAGGTTTTTATTGGAAAACAATAACTCCTCTGTCCGCTCAGTAACCTTTTTCTCCAGCATCAGGTTCTGGTCTCTAACCAATTTCTCATTCAATAGAGATGCCCTGAGACTTTCAGCCTGTGATTCATCTTTTTCCTTTCTGAGTGCATTAATTTTATCTGCCAGTGCAATCGACAATAAAGCAACCTCTAAAGAGGAACCTACATAAATTGTATAGGTTGTAAAATTATTGTAGGGCAGTATGGCCAGATTTCTAAGGATCAGAATAATAAAGGAAACCAGAAAAAACAACCAGGCTGTCAGGTAAAAATAAGCTGGCTTGAAATTCTTTTTTGCAATATAGAAGCTGGCAAAAAGAACAGAAAATACACCCAGCAAACCATTATAGTTCAATATCTGGTAACAGATACTGATATCAAAAAATAAGGAGCAAACCAGACCGATAATATAAATACCCACCAGACATCGGAGCCATAAATGAATTTTTTGCGCATATAATGAAGTCCGCAAAAAATGCATGCTAAACACCAACCCGGATATGGCAGAAAAAGAAGAGGTAAAAACAACCGAATACTTATTCAGACCGGGATACCCGGGCCATAGATATTTGTACTCGTACCCTGCCAGCGTAGTTTGTGCGATGCAAAGAAAGAAGATGTAAACAATATAGTAGAAATAGTTATCATCTTTTGTGGCAAAAAACAAAAACAGGTTATACAAAAACATCACCATCAATACACCCATATATACAGCCGTTACAACGCTTTGCAGGCTACTGGATTGATTGAGTGCATCGGCGGTACTGATTTCTGCAGGAATAATGATTGGGTGTTCACTATATACATGCAACAAATATTCCTGAACCTGGTTATCGGATGTATTGAGGTTGAAAACAATATTGGGAGACCTGTAAAGCTGAGTCGTATTTGCCATCGAGTTCCCCTGCTCTCCTATCAGGGTAGCCTGTTGATGGGTTATATTGTATAAACATAGCTTTGAAATATTGGTGTAGGTGATGTTCAGAAATAAACATGGTGAGGA
>CAIWKU010000285.1 GCA_903913355.1 uncultured Bacteroidota bacterium
AATCATGATGAAAATAGTTGGAACAAGGCAGATTATGGGAGTTTTCCAGGTAAAGTACATGCTCCTTTTGCTGTATTCACGCAAACTATGGTGAATAGCCTGCCACTAATCTATAGCGGACAGGAAGAACCCGTATTAAGGGCATTGGCATTTTTTGAAAAAGATCCGATCCATTTCGAAAATTTTAAAAGGGCTGGGTTTTATAAAACACTACTTTCTCTTCACAAAAGAAACCCGGCTCTCTCTCCCAATGCTTCATTCAAAAAAATAGCTACTGGAAATGATGCTGCTGTATATGCCTTTTTAAGGGAAAAATCGGGGAAAAAAGTATTGGTGATCCTTAATCTATCTCCATCAGAGCAAACCATTACACTTACTGAAAAATTTGTTTTTGGAAATGCTTATAATGTATTCAAAGGGGAGAATGAAACAGTAAATAGTAAACCATGGCTGCTGGAACCCTGGGGATATACTGTTTTTGAATATTAGCAACTATTTACTTACTCAATTAAAGCTGATTATTATGACCATTTTATTGACAGTCCTGATTATTTTGGCCATCCCTTTTTTGATTGCTTTATTTTCAGCAAAGCAATACATCATTGTTCGGAGTATTGCTATCAACAAATCTCAATCAGAAGTATTTGACTATTGTAAGCTGTTACAAAATGGAGAAAAATATAATAAATGGATGATGACCGACCCAGGCATGAAAAAAACATTAACCGGCATTGATGGAACAGTAGGTTTTATCTATGCCTGGGAAAGTGATAATAAACAAGTAGGAAAAGGAGAACAGGAAATAACACAAATCATTGATTCTGAAAAAATAGCACATGAGGTCCGCTTCATCAAACCATTTGAAGGCAAAGCCCATACCTATATGGAAGTCACTCCTCTCCCAGAAAACCAAACTCAGTTAACCTGGGGTTTTACCGGCGATCTCAATTACCTGATGCGGGTTATGCATATGCTCTTGAATCTGAAGAAAGTATTGACAAAAGATATTGATACCAGTCTTTTGCAGCTAAAACATGCACTCGAATTGTAACTTATTCAGTAAAAGCGGTACAAGTTTCCCCTAAAAATGAAGTCACAGCATTTCAGCAGAGCTTGTAGGGTAGTCAAAAACGGGCGAAAAGTCTCTGTTTTATTTGCCTTAGATTTTGAATTTCTTATTTTTACTTAGCCTGGAAATACTCGGAACTAATCTTACTAACTATTTCTTCGACAGAAAATGATTGAGGATCTGAAAACATTTCAAACGTATTTAAAGTTCTTCCCTGAACCTGAATTCAGAGAAGAATTGGTAAAGTATGGTCAGGTAAATAGTTTTAAAAAAGGTGACATTATTGTACGAGATGGACAGTATGTTAAATTTCTACCGATAGTCTTAACAGGGGCGATACGGGTTTATCAACAGAAAGAAGACAGAGAAATATTACTGTATTATGTAAGAGCAGAAGAAACTTGCACCATGTCTCTTGCGGCGGCTTATTTTAATAACAAAAGCAGCTCGCATGGGGTGGTAACAGAACCTACTGAAGTATTAATTTTTCCTGCAGACCTGATTTATCAATGGCAATCAAAATATCCTTCCTGGAATAAATATGTAATCCATATGTTCCGCAGAAGGTATGACGAACTTATCAATTCATTTGAAGGCATTGTTTTTGACCATATCCCGGATCGCGTTTGGGATTATCTGAAAAGAGCCCCGCTCAATACCGAAAACCACATTCATATATCACACCAACAATTAGCACATGAATTAGGAACAACCAGGGTGGTGATATCAAGAATCCTCAAACAGTTTGAAAAAGAAAAAAAGATCAAATTATTCAGGGGGTATATTGAATTGAAATAATATTTCCACCCATCTCCCACGGATTCAAATTTATTTTTGGCTATGTATCTTTTGATACCGTCATCATTAAAATGCCGGGCTTATCATTGTGTTCAAAATACATAACAATGAAAAAAAGAAACCCGGGCTATCTAAAAAAAATCTTCTTTCTGTTGGTTTTGCCTTTCTGTGCCTGGCAGTCAATTCATGCATCTCCTAACCTAAACCCTGCTCCAAAAATGAAAATCCTTATTCATGTAACGGTGGGCCCTGAAAACCCAACGCGCGCCGCACTAGCTTTTTTAGTAGCAAAAACAGCTATTGCCGAGGGCCATACAGTTGTTCTGTTTTTGGCAGGCGATGCTGTACATCTTATAAGAAATAGTGTACTAGATAATTTATCTGGCCTTGGTACCGGCAAACTCCGGGAGCATTTTGATGCTATTGTAAAAGGAGGAGGAAAGTTTTACCTCTCTGGTAATTCCAGCAAGGCAAGAGGCATTACAGAAGATGATCTTTTGGGGAAACCGGCAAGTTTTGCCCTTCCTGAAATACTGGTTAGCCTGATAGTAGAAAATGATCGCGTAATCACTTATTAAACCTATAAATACTTGACAAATGAAAACATTAAAATGTGCAGATGCCGGCTTTACTTGTGCTACTGTTTTGAAAGCCGAAACAGAACAGGAAATATTACAAAAAGCTGCAGAACATGCAGCAACAGTCCACGGAGTTTCTGTGACTCCGGAAATGGCAGATCAAATCAAGAAGTTAATTAAGGAAGCGTAAAACAGAAGCAGCTTATCGGTTTCCGGGAATCAGTAAATATAGATTCCCGGAAAATCTTTCTCATTTTACCACCCATCATTCCTGCCATTTGCCCTTACCTTAGCTGCATGTTTAAAAGGTTATTGAGCTATTTTGTTCCAGTAAAACTTGCTACCTACGAATCCGATTTTAGCGGAACATTGGTTGTGAATCTATTGAATGGGAAAAAAATACTGGATACCAATATCTCCAATTATTCTTACGGATCTCTTCAGCGAATATTTTTCAAAGCCTTACGGAAACTTCCCTTTGACAATTCCATCAAAACTGTTTTGGTATTGGGAATGGGTGCCGGGTCAATTGTTGAAACCATTCGTGAGAATTTTCATTCTACTGCCTTTATTACCCTCATTGACATTGATGAAATCATCATTTCGATAGCAGAAAAAGAATTTGGCATATATCAGTATAACAATATTAAAATCATCCAGGCCGATGCAGCCGAATTTGTAAATACAAATTCAGATTGTTTTGATCTGATCATTATTGATCTCTTCCTGATAGATACCATACCTGAAACCTGCACCCACTCATCATTTATACAGGCAGTTTGTAACAGATTAAATAAAAATGGGAAACTGGTGTTTAATACGATAAGGGATACCCTGCCAAAACAGGTATTTCAGGATATTGTTCAGGAATTGAATAAGCAAGGTGTCGGCACCCGTATCCTAAAAAAACTGGAGGGCGACAATGATATGATTTTGGGAACAAAAAATATCGGGCAGGTCGCTGACCCTGATAGGATATCTGCCTTTCAATGATTATATTCGTAATCACGCTTGTTCACCCTACTAATACCTAAACCCATTTCAATGAAACGTATTGGCATCTTATTACTGGGCATGTTTATGATTTGTATAAACGCAAAAAGCCAGGACATTGTAAGTGCTGCCAATAAATTTATCCAAACCCTTAGTCCAGCAGAAAAAGCGGAGACCCTTTTCCCATTTGAGTCAGATGAACGGTATAATTATCATTTTGTTCCATTGGAAAGAAAAGGAATTACATTCAATGAAATGACTGATCAGCAAAAGCAACTGGCACTTCATTTATTACAAAGCTGTTTGAGTAACCAGGCCATTGGTAAAATACAACAGATCAGGCAACTAGAAGTGGTTTTAAAAGAGTTAGAAAACAGGAAACAGGATGACCATTATCGGGATACTGGTAATTATCATTTTTCTATTTTTGGGATACCTGCCAACAATACAATTTGGGGATGGCGGTTTGAAGGGCATCATATGTCGTTTAATTTTTCGGTAGCCAATAAAAGATTGGTGGCAGGCACACCCAGCTTTTTAGGTACGAACCCTGGCATTGTACTGAGCGGCCCACAAAAAGGAAAAGAAGTATTGAAAGACGAAACAGATATAGGATTTCAAATGCTTCATTCTCTAACTTCCATACAGCTAAAAAAAGCAATTATTGATACAGCAGCCCCTAAAGACATTCTAACCTTCGACAAAAGAAAAGCCATGATTGATCATCCTGCTGGGATTTCCTATGCAGATATGACTCCGGTTCAGCAACAGGCATTATTAAACATTGTTAGCTTGTATACGCATCGGTTTACCCATTTATTTGCTGAAGACAGATTACAAGAAATACAAAAAGCCGGTTTAGAGAACTTATATTTTGTTTGGGCGGGATCAACCGAAAAAGAAATTGGGAAAGGAACCTATTATCGCGTACAGGGCCCCACCATTATTATTGAATATGATAACACCCAAAATAATGCCAATCATGTTCATTCAGTATATCGTGATCTATTACATGATTTTGGTGGAGATGAGTTATTACAGCATTATCAATCCTCACACGCAAACTAAAGTATACAGGAAAACATACGCCGAGTATAGTTCTGTTGAAAGGAAATGTTTTATCTTGTCACAATATAAAAGCTTGTATAATGAAATCAACAGGATTATTGATAGCATGTTTATTCCTATTTGCAATTGGTTTTGGACAACAAAAGCCAGCTTATATACTATATAATGCCAAAGGCAAAAAAATCGGCTATGAAAAAATGATTCGTATCTTACAAGATAAGGATATTGTTCTATTTGGCGAATTTCATAATAACCCTATTTCTCACTGGCTGCAACTGGAAGTAACCACAGATCTGAAAGAAAAACGTAACCTGGTGATGGGGGCAGAAATGTTTGAACAGGATAACCAGAATGCATTAGATCTTTATGTAAGTGGAAAGATTAAGGCAAAAGAACTGGATTCAACGGCCAGGTTATGGAAGAACTATCCAACTGATTATGCACCTTTAGTAAATTTTGCCAAAGAAAACCAAATTCATTTTGCAGCTACGAATGTCCCCAGAAAATATGCCGCGATGGTTTCCAAAGGCGGTTTTGAAGCACTGGATAGTGTAAGTGCAAAAGAAAAATCCTGGATAGCCCCCTTGCCGATTGCTTATGACCCCGAACTTCCCGGGTATAAAAAAATGCTGGAAATGATGGGGGGGCACAGTGGTGTGAATTTACCAAAAGCGCAGGCGATCAAAGATGCAACTATGGCTTATTTCATTCTGCAAAACTATTCACCCGGCAGTCTTTTTATCCATTTTAACGGCTCTTACCATTCAGATAACTATGAGGGAATACTCTGGCATTTGAAAAATAAACGGCCCGAATTGCACTACGGAACCATCACTACAGTTAGTCAAAAAGATATATCCAAACTATTGGCAGAAAATATAGGACGGGCAGATTTTATCATTTGTGTGCCCGATGATATGACGACTACTTATTAAATCATTTTTTCTTTCGCCCATTCAAGTGCGATTGCCAATTGCTCCTCCCGTGTGAGATTGGAATTATCAAGTACAATGGCATCGGCTGCCTGGCGCAATGGACTAAACTCGCGATTGCTATCAATATAATCGCGCATTTCCAGGTTATTTTTTACTTCTTCAATAGTGATATTGGGGTTTCGCTCATACAATTCTTTAAACCTTCTTTCTACACGAATGGCTGGATCGGCAGTCACGAATATTTTGAGTTCGGCATTGGGAAATACGGTTGTTCCAATATCCCTTCCATCCATAACAATTCCTTTCTTTTCTCCCATTTTTTGCTGTTGCGCTACTGCAAATTCCCTGACTTCTTTAATAGCAGCCACTTCACTTACATGTTCGCTTACCAGCATATCTCTGATTAAAGCTTCTGTATTTTCATCATTTAAAAACATATCGCTTTGCCCGGTAATCGGATTATATTGAAAATACAGGGTAATTCCAGACAATGCTTTTTTAACTCTTGCTGCATTATTCCAGTCAATATGCTGTCTTAGAAAATATAAAGTAATGGCCCGATACATGGCCCCGCTATCAATAAATACGTAGTTGAGTTGATTAGCCAGTTGCCTAGCCAATGTACTTTTGCCGCAGGATGAATAACCGTCTAGTGTAATAATTATGGGTCGCATAATTTTACAAAGTTGCAATAAAATAAGAGCAACAGCAAACATTCCAAAAAATAAACGCTGGCAATACAAGTATCACCAGCGTTTCTGCTTTCATCAGAAAACCGAGGGGTTAGGAAGGCAGTACCACGGTGTCTACTACATGAATTACTCCATTACTTTGGTACACATTTTTAATGGTAATAGTGGAAACTCCTCCTTTTTCATCGGTAAGAATTATTTTATTACCCTTCATGCTGGCTTTCAATATGCCTCCGGATACTGTTTTCAAAGAAGCGGTTCCGTTACCTTCTTTAATCAGTTTAGCCAATGCTTTTGAATCCAGGTTACCTGCCACCACATGATAAGTTAATATCTTTGTTAGTGTGGCTTTGTTCTCAGGTTTAACCAGAGATTCTACTGTACCGGCTGGTAATTTTGCAAACGCATCGTTAGTTGGTGCAAATACAGTAAATGGGCCGGCTGATTGTAAAGTTTCTACTAAACCCGCAGCTTTCACAGCTGCAACCAACGTAGTGTGGTCTTTTGAATTAACTGCATTTTCTACAATGTTTTTACTCGCATACATGGGTGCACCGCCAACTTCAACAGGCTTATCCATTTTTTGCGCCATAGAAGCATTCAATGCAAATGCAGATAGAAACAGGATGATAATCTTTTTCATAATTTTTGTTGTAATTAGGTTGTTGAATAGGTTTTCAGGTATATCTACGGTATACCGGCAAGTTTGGTTTTACCCAAAAAATATTTTTTTGCCCGCGGGGATAATTTGAGAACCCGGGATGAGATGTATACATGGAATACGAAGCTGATCACCAGACTATATGACTATAATTTGGCAAACAGATCAGGAAAATCAGAGATCACCCCGGTTACACCCATTTTTTTTAATTCACGTATTCTTTCAATACTGTTAACCGTCCAGGGTAAGAGTCCAATTCCCGCATCTTTACATTGTTTTACCAGTAAGGGGGTAATTAATATTTCTGATGGGCTGTAGACTGTAGGAATAAAACCCAGTTCTTTTAATTGAAGGGCAAATGGTTTCTTATCAAAATCTTCTACTAATAAAGCTGTTTTAAACGATGGATAATGTTCATGAAGGTATTGCAGGGTTCTCGGATCAAAAGATTGTATGGTTACTCTATCCATAATCTTTTTCTCCATAATCACCGCCACCAGTAACTCTACAAATTCTGCTGGTTTTGGATGATATTGATCGTCCGTTGCAGGCTGTGTTTTTGTTTCGATATTGTACTGTGCAAGTGGTAGATGGTTAAGCTGGCAAAAATGTTCAACAGAATCAATCATCTCACTTAGGAGTGGTTTATATGCAGCCATTTTCTGCTGTGCCGGAAATCTTGGGTGTGGACGCATTCCTACATCAAACTTTCTCACTTCAGCGTAATTCATGTGATAAATATTCAGCGATCTCTCTTCGGCTTCTGTAACCAGTGTACCATCGGGTTTGGTGGATATTTCATGATTAAAAAAAGGCTCGTGACTTAATACCAGTTTTTTATCCTTTGTAATCACAATATCAGTTTCCAGCGTGGTTACACCCAGTTCAAGGGCATGAAGCATGGCAGGGATGGTATTTTCCGGCATCAATCCCCGGCAACCCCTATGGCCTTCCTTATCAAAATTCTTTGCTTCCAATCGGCTCATCTTTTTATAGTTTGCGCAACCGAGTAACATAATTATACCTAGGGCAGAAATCGCAATTTTATACATCTGGAAAGAGTTGTTTTTTTCTTTTAATCATTTCGGCTGCAATTGACTGTGACTGTTCATCGCTTCCCTGTAGTTTTTCAATAATGTTCTCATACGTCATTTTATCCTTATTCTGGCTAAGTTTGAACACATGTTCAATGGACTTGATCCTGATTTCAAAAGCTACAATGGCTTTGGTAAGCGGAAGGATATATTCCTTCGAAAGTTCTTTGTATAGTGAAGGAGAAGAGGTATCATTTTCAAAATGACTGGTTAATTCATCCAGCAAATCCAAAAGCGCATCATCTTCCAAAAATTTTATTTCGCCTCTTGCATGCACCGACATATAATTCCAGGTAGAAGCCTGTTGTTTATTTTCATACCAGCTGGCGCTCACATAAGTATGCGGACCCGTAAATACTACCAAAGCCTGGCTATTATTGATAAATGCTTTGTGGTGGTCATTTTGCCGCATGATATGTCCACGCAGAAATAATTGCCCCTGGTTTTCTGAAATTAATACAGGGACCTGGGTGGCAACAGGTTTTTGTTCACTATCCGTACCTATCAGCATTACAAAAGGGTGTTGCTTCATAAAAGTCAATACCCTTTCTGCATCCTTTTCCTTGAAATGCGGCAAATTATACATATCCCGAAGATAGCAAAAGAAACAGGTACGGCTTTACCGACTATTTCACCATTTCGATGGGTTGGGTAATCGGCATCTGAGAATTTCGGATGGCAATATTTCTGACTGCCTGAGAGGTGATATTTCTGAATGCCTGTTGGCTGAGTTGGTCGCTGCTTAACATAGCGGGAATACCTTCATCCCCCCCTTCTCTGATGGTTTGAACAAGTGGTATCTGTCCCAGAAATGGCAGATCATACTCTTCTGCCAGTCTTTTACCCCCTTCTTTTCCAAAAAGAAAGTATTTATTATCTGGTAATTCAGC
>CAIWKU010000286.1 GCA_903913355.1 uncultured Bacteroidota bacterium
AGTCAATGTTCACTTTGTCTTTTTTACAAAAGTTCAGCGAACGATTACTCCGGTTTCATAATGATTACATTACCGCAAAAAAATTTTCACTCAACGCTGTAATTATACCTTTTCACACGTATGTTTCAATATGCAAACCAAACTACTACCCGCTTTTTTCAGGAATATATAAGTAAAGGCGGAAAATTATTGCTGGAAGGCAAAGCAACACATGATTTCAATGGAAAGGATATAACCAGCGAATGGAATAAAATTGCTGATAAAGCAGTAGCTACTTCCTTTTCAATCGAGAATGTAGCCAAACTCGGTATTCCAAAAAATGAGCTGGTAGATGGAGTAGCCAATGAAGAAGGCTCTTATACTTTTACCAGTTCTAACTCTCTTCAATCCGATTCGCCAGCGAATTTTAGGTTTACTTATCTGGGCAATACTTTCACCGGAACTTATAAAGGATTGGCTGCAATTAAAATAGATAAGAAAGGAAGCCTTCAGAAATTGTCAGCAACAGGCTTTTTGGAATTGAATAAAAACGGAAAACCTGTCCTGCAATTAAGTAAAGAAGCAGATATTTTTCTAATGATCAAAGATGGGATAAAAGATATTACTATTGCTGATCCAACAAAATCCACTCAGGTAATTTCTGGTTTCTAGATGAATAGAGCGGTAAGTTTTTTTGAATAGGAAGAATAAAACGAATTAAAGGCAACTGAAATGAAAAAATGCATACTTTTTTTTGCCATCATTTTGTACGGCTCATTATCGGCCCAGTACAGTAAAGATATCTCTCGTCTTAATTGGAAAATATGGCTTGATAATAAAGCAGGCTGGTGGAATGATTCGTTATTTCTTCCGCCATATAACCTGTCATCAATTCCCACTAACCCACCAGGCTGCGGTTGGAAGAATTTGTATACCCAACCAAAATCAGTAACTACCCAACTCCCTGCTACCGTAGAGCAGTATTTTTGGAACCGGAATGGAAGCAGCTATGGAGTGAACGGAAATTATATAGGGGTATCTTGGTTTACAGTGTATACGAATATACCAACTGCATGGAAAGGTAAAAAAGTCTCTCTTGTATTCGAAAGTGCCAGAATGCGTACAGAAATATATATAAACAATCAATTGGCCGGGTATCATTTGTTTGATGGACTTCCCTTTACAGTTGATATTTCAAGGTTTGCTAAATACGGAGCCAATAATCAAATTGCTGTTCGTGTTACTGATCCTAACGGAAATTTTGCCTGGCAGGATTATAGCGGACTGAAATGGGGGGCTTATGAAACCGTTCCAAGTCATGGATTTGGTGGGATTACAGGAAAAGTGTTTCTCGAAGCAAAAGACAATACCTATGTTGATGATATTTATATAAAGAACAAACCTGAAAAAAATATAATAGATGTTGAAGTGACAATGCACAATTCAGGAAAAGAGAAAGAGGGCGAATTGGTTCTAAAACTTACCGAATCAGGGAAACAGGACATACTTCAAACAAAAAGGAAAAGTATAAAGATCACGGGGGAGAGTATATTGATAAAAGATCGCATTACATTTCTCAATGCAAAACTATGGTCGCCCGATAACCCGAATTTATATATCATAACAGCAGAATGGAAAGGAAAAGAAGGTGCTTATGACAGACAAATAAAAAGGTTTGGGTTTAGGTGGTTTGAAGTAAAAGAAGTGAATGGTGATAAAATGTTTTTCCTGAATGATAAACGAATTGTACTGCGATCCGCTATTTCTTGGGGTCACTGGCCGGTAAACGGCATTTTTCCAACTGATCAATTAGCTAGAAAGCAAATACTGGCCGCGAAAAAACTGGGAATGAATATGTTGAATTTTCATCGGGGAATTGGACAAACAAAAGTGCTGGATCTCGCAGATGAACTTGGGTTATTGTATTATGAAGAACCCGGAGGTTACAGAAATTCAGCCTATTTCCCTACTGATAGTTATTTGTATAAGACATGGAAAAGGCACAAACTCTTAGAAATGATTCGTCGCGACAGGAGTCATCCCAGTCTCATTATTTATAATATGGTAAATGAAGCAGGCAGGGACCCCAGACCGAATGAAATAGATGATATCAGGGAAGCGCATGAAC
>CAIWKU010000287.1 GCA_903913355.1 uncultured Bacteroidota bacterium
CAGGTGAAGTGGCTGCTATCACATCATTAATCAGTTCCACATGATCACGTTGTATATCGAGGAAGTCTTTCATTCTTTTACTATTGCTGAAAGTAGGTGGGTCCATAATGACCAGATCAAAACTATTGGGCAACAGTGTTTTCAAATACTGTTTAACATCCGCATGTACAAAACTGTATTTATCCTTGTCTTTAAATAGATTGATTACAAAATTATCTTCTGCCCAGGTAAGATAGGTTTTAGAAAGATCAACCGAAGTAACTGATTTTGCACCACCCGCTGCTGCATATACCGAGAACGAACCTGTATAGCAGAACAGATTCAAAACCCTTTTGTCTTTGGATTGATCCATTACCATTTTACGGGTGATACGATGATCCAAAAAAAGACCGGTATCCAGGTAATCAGTTAGGTTAACCTGGAACTTTAAATTATTTTCCAAAACAGTGATGTATTCCTCCCTGGTATCCATTTTTTCGTACTGACCTTCCCGGTGACTCATCCTTTTACGTTGCCGTACAAACATATTCTCAACAGGCACTTCCGTAATTTCATGAATGATTATCAAACATTCATCCAGCCAGGTTTCATGTTCTTCATCCGTCATGCCATGTCGGCGCAGGTATTCTGCTAAATACAGTTTATCCTCATATCGTTCAATACAAAAAGGAAATTCAGGCAGATCATGATCATAGATCCGATAACAACTCAGTTGCTGACGCTTGGCAAGTTTGCTCTTGTGTTTATACACTTTAGCCAACCTGTTGCGAAACATTTCTGATTTTTGGTTATCGGACATTTAAGGTGACGATTGGTTGAGGTAGAGAGAAGCAGAAATCAAAATTCAAAAGTCAACATCCAAAATAGCTATTGATACCTTTTGAATTTTGACTTTTGAATTATGCATTATAAATGAAGGTTACACTATTTCAATTTTGCCAAAGACTCCTTAATCCTGGCCCAGGCAGTTTCTATATTTTCCATGCTGGCGGCAAAAGAAAAACGAACACATTTGGGTTCGCCAAATGCATCGCCCATTACACAGGAAACATGTGCGTTGTTCAGGATATACATACTAAGGTCAGAAGCATTGTGAATGGTTTCGTTTCCATCTGATTTTCCATAATAGGCACTTACATCGGGGAACACATAGAAAGCACCTTCTGGTGCGAAACATTTGAAACCCGGGATTTCATTCACCAGTTCCAGTGTGCGGGTGCGACGACGGGTAAATTCTGCGGTCATTTCCTGAGAAGGGCGAAGATCTCCTGTTAAAGCCACCACAGCTGCTTTCTGGGTAACAGAAGTAGGTCCGCTGGTAAATTGACCCTGAATTTTTTCACAGGCTTTTGCAATGGTTACATTCGCAGCAATATATCCGAGGCGCCATCCGGTCATGGCAAAACCTTTACTCAACCCATTGATCAAAACAACCCTGTCTTTCAGGTCATCAAATTGCGCAATACTTTCATGTTTTCCAACGAAATTGATGTATTCATAAATTTCATCAGAAAGGATGATGATATTGGGATGTTTTCTGAATACTACGGCCAAAGATTCTAACTCTTCCTTGCTATACACCGCCCCTGAAGGATTGCAGGGAGAAGAAAACATAAAGAGTTTGGTTTTCTCTGTAATCGCGGCTTCTAATTCTGCAGCAGTCGTTTTAAATCCATTCTCCACAGAAGTTCTAATTTCAACTACTTTACCGCGGGCAATCTTTACTAACTCTGAATAGGTTACCCAGTATGGGGTAGGAATCACTACTTCATCCCCTTCATCTACCAAAGCCAGGATAGCATTGGCCAAACTTTGTTTGGCACCGGTTGAAGCAACAATATTTTCGGGTTTATAAGAAAGGTTATTATCTCTTAATAATTTGGTGCAAACGGCTTCGCGCAAATCCATATAGCCGGCAACCGGTGAATAATGGCTCCAGTTATCATTAATGGCTTTGATAGCCGCATCCTTTATATGTTGCGGTGTATCAAAATCCGGTTCACCTAAACTCAGATTGATCACATTAAAACCTTTGGCTGATAATTCACGGCCTAATTTGGCCATTTTCAATGTTTCCGGCTCATTAAACCTGTCCAATAAAGAAGAAAGTTGCATAAACAATTACATTAATTAAAATTAGATACGATAAAATCGGCAGCAAGTTCGGTAAAACTAAGCTAACATTTATTAGTTTATTAGCTAAAGTTTATCGTTTTCGGTTGGCGAATGAAGCGTCTTAGAGTAACTTTGATTCTACGCATTATCCGAATAATCCATTTTAAAACTGTCCATTGGCACACGAGTCTATTTCCGTTTTTGATATGTTTAAGATTGGTGTTGGTCCTTCCAGCTCGCATACGCTTGGCCCATGGAAGGCTGCTTTACGATGCATTGAATCCATACAACAGAAAACCCGTTTAGAGGAAGTAGTGACAGTATCTGTTTTGCTATATGGGTCTTTGGCAAAAACGGGGAAAGGGCATGGAACGGATATTGCGGTAATACTGGGACTTTGTGGGCAAGATCCGGTTACCATTGATGTAAACAGTATAACACCCAAGATAAATACCATCACCCAGGAAGGCAGATTGCATTTGAATGGAGAAAAATGGATTGATTTTGCTGTTGCTACACAGGTACAATTCTTATATAATGAAACCCTTGCGTTTCATCCAAATGGACTTTCCTTTCTGGTAAGTCTGAAAAACGGGGAACATTTTTGCGAGACTTATTTTTCGGTGGGGGGTGGATTTGTGGTAAAAGAAGGAGAATCGAATGGAGGCAAAGCGGTGATTGATCTTCCTTTCCCGATTAATACGGCGGATGATTTGTTACACTGGTGTATGAAAACCGGGATGGCTATCCATGAAGTAGTGATGGAAAATGAATCGGCCTGGAGAGCAGAACCGGAAACAAAAAACGGAGTATTACAAATTTGGAAATCGATGAGAGATTGTACCTACCGTGGATCTCATGCACAGGGAGAATTACCCGGTGGATTACAGGTTAGGCGAAGGGCATTTGATTTGAATAAACGATTAATTCATCACCAGACCTATCATGATTATGAAGGATGGGTCGAATCTATCAGAAAAGGCGGAGAATGGATTTGAACTAAAAAAATTGAAAAAAAATTGCTTACGCAGAAGAAGGAAAAACCAGAATCGAAATGGCG
>CAIWKU010000288.1 GCA_903913355.1 uncultured Bacteroidota bacterium
AGAAGTCAATTTTAAACCAGGTAATGATTCGTCTTTTGTTTTTAGTAACTGCAAACAACATCTAACATTTAAAGTTAAGTATGGTCCGATAACGCTACAAAAGGTTGATATCTCTTCTCAACTAATTAATTATAGCAATATAATTCCAAGAGTTCCCCCAATAAAGTATACACAATTATCACTTAACCTAAGTTCAGCAGATGATTTAAAAATTGCAAAGGATGAATCCAATTATAATCCACAATTATGGATTAATAATCCGGCCATTACATATACTCCGGAAGAAAGTGATCTGATAAAAAAATTGGAAAAGGAAAAAAAAGTAAAAGGGAATTATTTTAAAGTACAAAAATGATGATTGCAATTGCTTTTTTTATGGTTTATCATAAATTAAGGATTATGACTTGTTTCAAATCTATTATACTGCTTCCCAAAAAATAATCTCCCACTTTAAGAAATCTTTGTGATAATTAGAAGGTTTACAAACCGCTATTTTTCGTCCATTTGTAAAACGATCCTCTAACAGATTTTAATTAATACTTATGTTACTCTAATTTTTTTTATGCCTCCTCTTTCTCGTCGGTTATTTATAGGAAAAATGGGATTAGGCGCTTGTGGTTCTTTATTTACAGGCATCAATATAGTTGATGCAAATGTTTCTAAGAAGAGCCCTCAGCTGATTCCCACAAAAAAATTAAACATTGCTCTTTGTGGTTTGGGCAACTATGCCGGTATGTTAGCTGAAGGATTGGCAAGTTCTCAATATTGTCGTTTAGCAGGCATCGTTACTGGCCATCCAGAAAAAGCAAGGCAATGGCAAAAAGATTATTCAATTGAAACGAATAGCATTTATAATTACGAGAATTTCGACTCCATCCAGCATAACCCTTCTATCGATTTGGTGTACGTTGTTTTACCCAATGGGATGCATAAAGAATTTGTTATCCGCGCTGCTAAAGCGGGTAAGCATGTAATTACCGAAAAACCTATGGCAACATCGGTCAAGGATTGTCTGGAAATGATAGAAGCCTGCAATAAATACAATGTTCAACTAGCAGTGGGTTATCGGCTACATTTTGAACCATATCATTTAGAGATTAAAAGACTCGGACAAGAAAAAGTATTTGGTCAGGTTAGATTTATTGAAGGGTCATTGGGTTATAAGACTTATGATACCAATCTTCCTCCAGATTCAAAATTTAATAGATTCGCCCCTTCGGAATGGAGATTGTGCAAATCAAAATCTGGTGGTGGCCCATTAATGGACTTAGGAATTTATTGTATTCAAAGTAGTCGCTATGTTTTGGGAGAGGAACCCATTTCAGTTACGGCTCAATTTGGAACAATAAATAATTCAGTAAGGTTTGCAGAGGTAGAAGAAAGTATCAGTTGGCAATTAAGGTTTCCCAGTGGGGCCATTGCAAACGGAACCACTTCTTATGGGTTTAACATAGACCGTTTTTTTGCCTCTGCAGATGATGGCTTCTTTGAACTTAGCCCAGGTTTAAGTTATGGCCCATTTCAAGGAAAAACGAGTAAGGGTGATCTAGTTTTTCCAACTATCAATCAACAGGCAACCCAGTTAGATGAAATCGGTAAGCTAATTCTGCAAAATAAGCCTCTCCCCAAACATATTACAGGTGAAGAAGGTATTAAGGATATTCGAATCATAGAAGCCATTTATAAATCAGCATCTACCGGAAAAGCGATTCAAATATTCCAGTAAATACTAAATCTGTCTGGCTAAGTATAAAAAAGAGAGGGCAATGTGTAGTGTTTAGCCAAACTGCTATTTTTCGGTCACTTGTAATGAGTACTTCTTATATCGGTTTATGGTGTGAATGAAAAGGTATTACTTAATGTGCTTTAAGTTCCTTTTCTTGAGGCGCCCCCAATTAAAACATATCATTTAAAATTTAGTCGGGAAAATAGTCGGGAAAATAGTCGGGATTTTTACCTCCTCTTTGGCTTTAAAATTAAGGTAAACAAAGCGCTATCTACTTGATTTTTAATGAATAAGTAAACTGATTTTGTTTTTGCCAAATCACTTAATATTATTGAATATATAGTTTTTGTTTATTTAATCTCTCTAAATAAAATAGTGATGCAAACTATTGATAATAAATCAGTTATTCGCTTCTCGCTTTCATCTGTTATTATTGATTTCGATCTGAAGGAACCAAATAGATTCTACCTATCCGATTTAACGTTTCTAATTTTTTGATTCTGAATACATTTAAAAAAACAACTGCGATGAAACTAAAGCTACCCACAAAGTTTATTTTAGGGACAAGTCTGGTTTTGATATTCTATTCCTGTTTTAAAACAAACCTGATATGCTGCACTGACGGTCCAGGCGGTAACTGGCTCAAAAGAGCAGAATTGACCGGTCTTTCAAGAACCGGAGCCAGTGCCTGGGTGATTGGTGACACGGGATACCTTGTGGGCGGATACATTAGTCCGGGAGATTCCTGTCTTTCAGATCTCTGGCAATATGACCCGGTATCAAATGCCTGGTCGCAAAAAGCATTTTTCCCCGGAATACCCAGACGTTCCGGTGTTGGCTTTTCCATCGGCTCCAATGGGTATTTGTCAACAGGATATGATTCCATTAAAAACATTATTCTGCAGGATTGCTGGCAATACAATTCTGTAAATAATACCTGGACAAAAATGGCCGACCTCCCCGATCTCAATGGACCGGGAACCGGGGCAAGATATGATGCAGTAGGTTTTTCTGTTGGCAACTATGGATATGTAGGTACCGGATATAATGGGAACTGGTTAAACGATTTCTGGCAATTTGATCCGTTAAATAACCAGTGGAAGGCCATTCAGAATAGTCCGGTTAGCAAAAGATCCGGAGCACTGGCTTTTGTGTTTATGGACCAGGCTTATATCTGCACAGGAATCAACAATGGAATTCAATCCACCGATTTCTGGAGATACAATCCGACAACAGATAAATGGACCAGATTAAGAGATATATATAATACCAGTCCGGATTCTTATGATGATGATTATACTGATATTGTGAGAGACCACGGAATTGCTTTAATCATTCAACCGAGTTATTCAGGAAATATATCTAAAGCATATATCAGTTTAGGAAAATCTAAAGGCGAATACAATAAGAAAACCTGGGAATATGATATTACTACAGATTTATGGATTAGAAGAACGCCTTATGAAAGATCTGAGCGACAAGCCGCCATTAGTTGGAGTTTTCTACATTTGAAAAGAGGATTTACAGGTACTGGCAGTGGTGGAAAGTATATTTTCGATGATCTTGATGAATGGCTTCCTGAAAATACATACAATGGAAATGACTAATTTGAAAAATAATTTCATTAGTTTAAAATAACACTGGAAATGAATAAAAATAATTTGCTTTTCTGGCTGATTATATTGCCCCCTTTATTCTCGTTAGGGCAGCAAAAATGTAACTGCGAAACAGACTTTAGATGGGTAAAAGAAACTTTTGAAAAAAACGATGCAGGATTCTCTTATGGGATTCAGCAGAAAGGCGATGATATTTATAAGAAATATACCGAAACCCTTTTTGCAAAAGCTAAGAATATTACTACCCAAAAAGAATGCACACAAGTAATCCAAAAATGGTTACGCTTTTTCAGAAAAGGGCATTTTTCTATATCCTCCAATTACCTGCAGCCAGATCCTAAGAAGGATTCATGGGAAAGTATTGCTGTTACTGAAAACCAAATAAAAGAGAAAATAGCCAAAGGGAATGCTTCACCATACGAAGGAATATGGACTATCGCCAAGTATACTATCGGCATTGTTAAAAAAGGAGATGAATTCAAGGGAGTCATACTTGCATCAGAAAACCAAGCATGGACACCTGGAAAAGTGAAATTTACCATCACAAAAGACGGTTCCGGTGTTTTCTATTTAGGCGATTACTCGCCGCTTGAGTTCACGAAAGCAGCCTTAATTGGCAATAACACCTTAAAACTGGAATATGAAGTGCTAGCAAGGGTTTACCCAAAAATGGAAGAAGATAGTAACCTGGCATTATATGCCAAAGAAGCCAGTGCCTATACCCCATTTATTCAAAAATTATCTCCCAAAACAGTATTGTTTTGTATCCCTACTTTTAACGGCACACAAAAAACCCTGATAGACAGTACCATCCGGGCAAATGATGAGCTTATCAAATCAACAGAAAATTTAATTATTGACATTAGAGACAATGGTGGCGGATCAGATGATAGTTATGAAAAAATAATTCCATTTCTCTACACCAACCCTATCAGAACAATCAACACAGAATTATATTCAACCCCGCTGAATAATCTCAGGATGATGGATTTTTATGATCACCCGGAAAAATATGGATTTACGGAAGAAGACAGAAAATGGGCAAAAAAATCTTATGATACATTACAAAAACATTTGGGGCAATTTGTCAACTTAAATGATGGCAGAACTGTCAACATACAACAATTCGATTCCATTTTACCCATGCCAAAAAATGTAGCCATTATCATAAACGAACACAATGGAAGCACTGCTGAAGAGTTTCTATTAGCAGCCAGACAAAGTAAAAAGGTAAAACTGTATGGCATTACTACTATGGGGGTCCTCGATATATCCAATATGTATTTTGTAGATTCTCCGGATAAACTATTCACACTGGGCTACTCGCTTTCAAAAAGTCTACGAATACCCGATATGGCTATTGACGGAAAAGGTATTATTCCAGATTTTTATATTGACAAGAGTATCAGGGATTTTGAATGGTTAAGTTATGTACAGAAAATACTGGAAAAATAACCGATCAATTCTCTTTACCCATCCCAAAAGCCTTCGCCAATTGCTCATCCATTTTTTTTCGATCATCCAAACCCTCACCATACCTGCCAATGATCTTACCAGATGCATCTATTAGTAATGCGGTGGGTAATGAATGAA
>CAIWKU010000289.1 GCA_903913355.1 uncultured Bacteroidota bacterium
ACAATGCCTACACAACCGATATATAATAAAAGGCTGATTCCGGGAATATAAAGTTGTCCTTTTTCTTCTGTTGGATAATTGATCTTCATTTTAGGCCAGAGATTTAGCCGCATAGCTTCACTTATTAAGGTAAATGAGCCGGAAATCAGGGCCTGGCTGGCAATTACTGCTGCGGTAGTGGAAATCATAATTCCTGCCAGTTTGAACCATTGTGGCATTACTCCAATAAAGGGATTAAATCCATCTGCCATTACCTGTGCTGGGATGATCTGGTCTTTATAATTGGCCAGTAACCAGGCTCCCTGTCCCAGGTAATTCAATATCAAACATGTTTTTACAAAGATCCAGGAGAATCGAATATTTCCTCTTCCGCAATGACCCAGATCGCTGTACAGTGCTTCGGCACCGGTAGTACATAAAAAAACCGCACCCAATAGCCAGAAACCCTTTGGATAGGTGGTTAGCAAATCGATGGCGTAATAAGGATTCAGGGCTTTGAATATTCCTATATCATCCAATAAATGTGTGCAACCCAATATTGCCAGCATTGCAAACCAAATGCCCATAATAGGGCCGAATAGCTTACCGATGGAGGCAGTTCCGAATTGTTGCAGGAAAAATAAAGCTGTAATAATTCCAATAACAATGCCTATGATGGTATTTTGTTGGATATCCTTTAATGCATGAAGCTGTCGTAATCCTTCAATTGCAGAAGTAACGGTAATGGGAGGAGTGATGATCCCATCTGCGAGCAAGGCGGCACCGCCCAGCATGGCGGGCACAACCAGCCACTTTCTTCTTCTTCTAACAAGTGCGTACAGGCTGAAAATGCCCCCTTCACCCTTATTGTCAGCTTTGAGGGTAAGAATCACATATTTTATGGTAGTTTGTAAAGTAAGTGTCCAAATAATACATGAGAGGGAACCGATAATCAGCTTTTCGGAAATTGCCCGTCCGGTAATGATCTCGTTTAATACATACAGCGGAGATGTGCCGATATCGCCATAAATGATACCTAATGCAATGATGAGTCCGGCAGTAGTTACCTTATTGAAATTCTTGCTCACACAAAAAAATTATTGCTTTAGACTGGAAATATTTTAACAAATGTATAGGTAAATTTACTCCCGCTTGGCAAATATTGCAACCACAAGAGTTTTATCCGGTTTACGGTTAATTTAGGTATCTGTTAAGACGGGTAAACCGTACATTTGAAATATAAATTTCTATCTGGAAATGAAAAAGCAAATAGCAGTAACCTTTACCTGCCTTTTGGTGACCCTGTTTTCTGCAAGGGCGCAAAGGGTTACATATTCAGAACCTGACCGGGATGATCCCCGTAACCTCAATTTTGAGATTGTAGGCAAAGTAAAGGGCAAGGTGTTGATTTATAAAAATTATCGTGACCTGTATTATATATCAGTGTATGATGAAGACATGAAAATGCAGGCTAAAAACAGGATGGAACTGGCCAATTCCCGGATATTGAATATGGAATTCCTGGTATACCCTGATTTTGCTTATATGATCTATCAATACCAGAAACGTACAGCCGTCTATTGCATGGCCATTAAGCTGGATGACAATGGGAAACAGGTAGGTGAGCAGATTGAATTAGACTCTACTGAAAACATTAACTATTCTGCCAGTAATAAAATTTATTCCCTGATCAGTAGCGAGGATAAGCAGAAGATTATGTTGTTTAAGGTGAATTCGAAAAATGATAAACAGCATATTCTTACCACATGTCTTTTTAATAAAGATTTGAAGCTGTTGAAGAAATCAAGACTATATGTACCCATGCCGCAACGGAATGATTTCTTATCTGAGTTTACCCTGGATAATGATGGGGATTTGGTATGTGTAAGAGAATCCGGCACTTCTTCCAATGATAATATCAACAAGGTGTTCCTGATTACCAAACCGGCTATGTATGATGTGTTTTCAGAGAATGACCTAAAGGTGAGTGGTATATTTCTCGATAATATCCGGATAAAAGCAGATAATATTAATAAACATTACCTGGTTTCTTCCTTTGCGAGTAAGGCCAGAAGAGGCAATATTGAAGGCATCTATTATACGCTTTGGGATAAGGTATTGAACAAAGAAATTCTCAATGCCACCACCAATTTTTCAGATGAGTTGAGGGCAGATGCGAAAGGAGATGGGAGTAATAAATCTGCATTTAATGATTTCTTTTTTAAACAGATTATCCTGAGAAAAGACGGCGGCTTTATTGTAATTGCCGAATCTGCTTATTCCAGTACAAGGGGACAAAATACCTTTAGCCGCTGGGACTATCTCTATGGAAATCCCTACCTTACCGGTACAGATTATTATACACGCAGTCAATTTGGTTATTATCCGGGAGGATATAATAATTATGGCAACCCGGCTAATGGCATGACACGTTATTTTGCAGACAATGTGGTCGTAATCTCATTCGAGCCCAATGGAAAAATGGAATGGAGTAATGTAATCAGGAAATCACAGTACGATGATAATTCTGATAATTTTATCGGTTTTGGCTTGCTGAATTCTGGTGATCAGTTACATTTTGTTTTCAATGTGTTGGAGAAAAGAAATATGATATTAACAGACCAGAGTATTTCTCCTGTTGGGCAAATTGACAGAAACCCAACTTTTAAAAACCTTGACAGAGGATACGATTTTATGGCCCGGCATATTAAACAGGTAGGTGCCAGACAAGCCATCATTCCTTGTCAATACAGAGGGTATACTTGTTTTGCTAAACTAGAATTTTAATATACAAGCGTGGTTTTTTTATTTAGGGATAAATCCATCATCAATCTTTTTTTTCTTGCACTGCTTTGTATAGGCGTGCATACCCATTTGTTTATGGTAGCACCTGTTGTATTTTCACATACAGATGATGGTGTTTTTTCTTTTTTTTTGAAACAGTATATCGTTGGCTTACCGCAAACTGTATTGGTTGTCTTATACCTGGGAATTGTGTTTTTTCAGGCAATAAGACTGAACCTGATCCTGAATAATTTCAGGATGTTTCCACAGAATACCTATGTGCCTGCCATGACTTTTATATTGCTAACCGGAATCATGCCTCAATGGAGCAGTATTTCTTCGGCAATGCTGGCTAATTTTTTGCTATTATGGTTATTCGCAAGACTGAGTAAGTTATATAATAATCCTTCTCCTAAAACCTTGTTGTTTAATACTGGCCTTATTATCGGACTATCCGTAATCTGCTATCATCCTACCGCATTACTGATTATCGTTGTGTTATTGGCATTAATGGAAGTCCGACCATTTAATACTGCAGAATGGGTGGTTTTATTGATGGGAATCGTGTTGCCTTATTATTTTCTTTTTTCCTGGTTTTTTCTAAAGGATGAACTTTCACATTTCCTATCTTATTTACCCTCTGTGCAATTGACTTTGCCTTTGCAACACTGGTCAGAAAATCTGTTATTTGACCTTTCCTTTTTGTTGATTGTTTTATTGTTAGGATTATATTACTGGCAGGTGTTTAATCAAAGGATGGTAATTCAGATTAGGAAAAACTGGGGAATGATGGCTACCATGCTGGTTATACTCCTTCCGATACCATTTATTTTTACCAATTCAGGAATAGAATCGGCTTTTATGGCACTGGTACCCATTGCGGTATTTTCATCTAATACCTTTTCTTTTCCACGAAGGTTAGTTTTGCCCAATTTGCTTTTTTGGTTATCTGTTGTCCTAATAGCCTATAATAACTGGGTTTTTATCAAAAATTAGCCCTCTCTTAACGGGTGAGTTTATTACCTTTGGTTATAAACGTAAATGTTATATAAAGGAATACCTATGAAATTTGGAGTAGTTGTTTTTCCCGGGTCTAACTGTGACAGAGATATGCAGGATGCACTGCAAAATGATCTTGGAAAAGAAGTGATTATGTTATGGCATAAAGACAAAGACCTGAGCATGTTTACTACTGAGGACTGTATCATTTTGCCTGGCGGGTTTTCTTATGGAGATTACCTCCGTTGCGGGGCAATAGCAAGATTTAGTCCCATGATGCAAAGTGTCATTGAATTTGCGAATAAAGGTGGTAAAGTACTAGGGGTATGTAATGGATTTCAGATATTATGCGAAAGCGGATTATTACCCGGTGTTTTATTGCAAAACGCCAACCAGCAATTCATCTGTAAAAATGTATTTATAAAGAATGGTGACGGCCCTGCATTGAAAATTCCTATTGCTCATGGAGAAGGTCGGTACCATGCCGACGAAACGACTTTGGATGAATTGGAGAAAAA
>CAIWKU010000290.1 GCA_903913355.1 uncultured Bacteroidota bacterium
ATCCGTAATTCTTAACTGGCTAATGGGACCCCAATTGAGTCGATAAGGTAGAAAAATGACCCAGGCAATCATCCAGGGTAAGATCAGACGTGTCCACATTCTTTTCAAATAACCAGAATAGCCGTTTTCAAAAGTGCTAACTTTTACGAGGAACCCGCTGATAGCCATGAATAAAGGCATATGAAAGAAGTACATGAAATACAGAATCATGCTCTGTGGCAAACAGTGGGTGAGTACAACTAATAATACCAATAATCCCTTGGCACCATCCAGCCCGGGAAATTTATGCGGCATTTCTTTTTGCCCTGTTTCTTTCAGTGTTTGAATAAATTTACGCATGTAGCATTCTTTTTTGAACAGAATAGATTTTATCTACACAGGCTTCCCAGGTATGTCCTTTGGCAAATTCTATGGCTTTTTTTGCTGTTTCAGGTTCTCTTTGCTTCAAGGCTTCATTGATTGCCTCAATATAAGATTCTGTTCCTACGGCAAGATGCACATGTGGTAGGAACATTTTCATAGCAGGTGTATCTGTTGCCACTGTTGGTTTTCCCATGGCAAGGTACTCATCTATTTTTCGGGGATAATTACCTACAGTAAGTAGATTGATCAATTGCGGATTAAGACAAACATCTAAAGCTTGAATATAAGCAGGTAACTCTGTAACCTTGCGCGATCCAAGAAAATAAACATTGGGGGAACTGTGTAAATTGCTTTGCAAGAATCTGGATTCTTCAGGGCCGATCATTATCCAACTCCAGTCCTTTTTTATAGTAACCAATTCTTCCAGTAAAGGAATATCTAGTCTTTCTCCTGTTAAGAAACCAATATACCCAATTCTTGGGTGAGGAATCACTGCCATATCCGATGGTGTCTCATATTTTTTTTCTGCATCATACATGTCTAACTCACAACCCTGTCCAATATCATAGCTATTTGCATTATGTCCTTTTGCATAATCAGCCAGGTAAGCTGAATTGGCAAATATGGCATCTGAGTCTGCGATGGTTATGGGTTCTATCCGCCTTCCCTGTAAGGCAAAATACGGATGTTCAATCAGGTTATCCCTTATATAATAGAAGCTAAGCAGGGGGGATAATAACTCTTTTGTATAGCGCCCGGTAAACATCTGGCTATCATTAAAAACAATACACTGTTTGGGATCCCAGCCTGTTAATCGTATCGCTTTTTTTAAACTTCTGAAAAAACCTTCGGCATTGATTCGATTATAAAAATCATATACCCCTGCATTTTTGATCCGGTTAATAGAAATTGAAATTGAGGAAGGAGTATGTACCCAAAGATTGGTATCTGCTTTAACGGTATTTCCCCCCAGTCCTAATGACAACAACAACCGCTGCCATCCTTTTTTAGTATAAAATGTTTGTAATAAAGTTTTGATATCCAAGGGAGGGTTTACATAAATAACCGGATACTCTTTACTAAAAGTAATGGACAGGTTCCGTGCATTACTACCCAGCGTCAGATCCCATTGCTGCTGGGCTATCACAATATATGCTTCAGCTTCTTTTGACATGTTTCTTGTTTTTTAATTGTATGCCATTCCTGAACCCCCAAAAAAGGCTGAATAATAAGGGAAGTATGATAATATTCCAGGGCATAGTTTACTATTTAGTTTCTTCTGTTTCACCATGTGGTGTATGAATAAATTGTTTTCTTGCTTTGCCTATATGTAACGTCGCTTTCAAAATAGATAAAATTGCACCGGGTATTTGCAAAAATGCCATCACCAATTGTTTATTATACCATTTTGCGGGAATACCCAGTAAAAGTGCAATGGCCAATAATATAAAAAGCACTAAGCTAAGGGGAAGTAGATTGGGATTCATAAGAGCCACCCAGAGTATCCATAGCATCAGAAAAGCTACCAACATTACCCTCGGAAGTAAATAGGTTTGAAATACTTTATTAAAGAAAGCTATATTTCCTTTTACCAGTTGAACCCATCCTTCCAAAAAATATTTTTCAAAAAATTCGACCTGGGTAGCCAGCCAACGGCTTCTTTGCTTGCTGAATACATCATTTTTGGCCACTTTTTCATCATACACATATTGGCCATCCAGGAAAGCAATTTTCTTTTTTTCTCTCATTAACCTGAATTCAATCTCTTTATCCTCACCTGAGGTATCTCCGATCGTTTTGAGTATGGAAACAAACAGCTGCCAGTTAAAAGCCATTCCACTTCCTATCAAAGCAGAAGGTAAACCCACAGCTACATGACCCCGACGGAAAATATGGTTATTGATTTCTTCTGTACAAGCGTCTAATAGCGCAAAGGGTGTCTGGAAATTTTTGGCTGTTCTATGTCCCTGTACCACTTCATAGCCCGCTTCAAACGCATTATTGACTGCCTGCAAAAAGTAGGGGGCCATATGGTTATCTGCATCTAAAATTAAAACGATATCAACGGGATTGGCTTCTGTTGCTTCAATCGCTTTTTGAAGTGCTTTTCCTTTGG
>CAIWKU010000291.1 GCA_903913355.1 uncultured Bacteroidota bacterium
TGACCCTTGTTTTTGAATAGTGATCTGATAAACAGGGTTTTCATTTCCACGTTCGATTCTGGTCACACGATAATTGCCGCCATATCGTTTGGTAATACCCATGTTGACAAACCTTGGCACATCCATTTTATCTAAGGACCGATGTATATCTTTAAGATTGCCATTACAATCATAATAGGCGTCCACATTTCTTCTGGTATTATCTCTGTAATTTACCCTCCACACCAGGTTGTGTTTACTCCAACTGGCATCCTGCACTTCAGGGTTTATTTTTTGAAAGGATTGTTGTACGGGGATAGGCGCTTTGGTGCCAAAAATAAACTTGTTAGTATAAGTTGTCTGTGCAAATAGCTGGCCATTTGTGATGAATAAAATGCTGAGAAAGAGAGTTTTCATTTCTAATGATAGTTTCAAGAATCCTAATCAGGATAGCCTGGTGATTATTTTTGTGCAACACCTCTAATGACCGTTGTAATCATTTTAAATTGCTGATCTGCTTTAAAACAATGGAGACTATATGCTGGTATAATGATACCTTCTCCCAATTTTAGTTCATGATCTACTTTGTCAATAGTAATATTGGCTTCCCCGTCAATAATCTGAACATAGGTATCATAGTTGGTTGTTTTTTCGCAAAGCTTTTCACCTTCATCAAAAGAAGAAACAATCACCTTGCCATTCTGTTTGGTAATAATTGTTCTGCTTACGATTGAGTCGGGTACGTATTCCACAATCTCAACTATGATATGTGATTGTGTGCCCCACTCTTTCTTTTTGAAGCTATTTTCCGTTGTATCCGCTGCCATGGAATTTTAGTGGAAAATTCGGTAATATTTGAAGCGCATTTGTTATATATATGGTAAATAGATTTACATCATTCCCATATGATATAATAGGCTCTGAAATGGAGTAATTACATTCTCGATGCCGAAAAATATTTGTATAAATAATTAGCTGGCAAGAGAAATATCTTCAGAAAAAGATAAATGATTGGATAGCTGATTAATTCATGGGAGGCCGTTTCATGGTTTTCAACCCCTTTTCCTGATTCAGTATTCTGTAATTGACCAGTCGAAACTGTTTACTTTGTAACGCTTCCTGAAAGGGCTTTGAAACCAGCGCCTGAAACTCTGCATTCCGGTGTTTACTCATTTCTTTGGGCCCAAACGGATTCAAATCCTCCAATGCACTCAGTTCCGGGGTATCTAGCCCTATATGTAACACAAACAATTTTGTGCCACCCGGTTTCAGCGTCTTTAATTTTGCGAGGATGGTATCTGCCTTTTGAGTGGGAGGTGTAAAATACCAGCCCTCTACATCTACCTCATTATAATACCTTGAGATGGCCAGATGGTATTCACTCGCCAGCTTTTCAACAATGGCCCTGGTTTCCGGGGTTTGTACCGGAGCGCTCATATGATAATCCAGGTAATCGAGTTTTAAACCTGCCCGTAAAGCTTTATTGATCTGTGCCCTGAGTTCTTTTTCTATTTCATCCAGTTTAGGGTGGTTATCGAATAAAAGCACCCTTGAGGGGTAGAAATTCCCAAACGAATCTACCAGACTCGGCACAGCCATTGCGCCGCTAACCGGTCCCCAACGATATTGTTTCCATTCTGCATTCAGGGTAAGATGGATTCCTATGGAAACCTCTGGGTATTTTTTGAGGATGTCTACAGCTTCTGTAAACCAGGGGCAAGGCACCATTACCGACATAGAAACAGGTATACCGGTTTTTAGCACAGATTCAGCAGCCATATTTACAGAGTGGCACATGCCAATATCATCACAACGTATAAGAACAGGAATTTTTTCTGGGATCCCTGAACCTTGCGCAAACAGACCCAACCATATCAACTGGCAACTGATTAGGAAAGCATATTTCATAACAGTAAGGTACAAAATATATATAATCACAAATAGATAGGAAGCACAGACTATTGCTGTGCTTCCATCTACCGTTTCTAAACTATTTTTTTAAATCCAAAAGCATTTTCCGGGCATTCTCATTACCCGGGTTTAGTTGTAATACTTTTTCATAGGCACTGATAGCGGCTGTTTTGTCCCCTGTTTTTGCGAATGCTTCTCCCAGACTGTCAAATACTCCCGGGGTATCTGGATACATAAGGGTATTTAGCCTGAATACATTCAAAGCCTCTTTATTATGATTGGCCGCTAACTGAACATATCCATATGCATTGAATTCTCCATAATGCCTGCATAATGGTTTTATTATGCCTGCAAGATTTTGTAATTCTTTTCCTGAGAGACTGGATTTACGTTTGGTCACTTTTGTGATCCAATAACTGATGGCTTTATAATTTGGCGTATAGGGCTGATGGGTAAGGATGGCCTGCATATCTTTCTCCAGGCTGATCACCGGCGATTCTATGATTCGCCCCATTTCTTTATTGCCATCATAAATAATAAAGGTGGGCACATGGTGTATATTCCTGTTTTGTTCTTCATGCTGGGGACTTTGCTTATAACTGTTTGTGCTATTATCAACAAATACCAAAGAAACCCGATGGGTATCCATGCCCGCTGTCTCTAGTATTTTCAGCATCCGGGGTACTTCCCGTTTACTGTCACCGCACCAGGAGCCAAGGAATATGGTCATTGATTTGTTGTGCAGGTTTGCCTTGCATGCGATTGCAGTGGTTGAATCAACAGTATAAGCGTTGTATGAATTCATAAACCATGATGTATAATTTGGCTCCTGAAGAACTGAAATCGCTTGATGACCCACAAGGATCAGTTGGCCAGACTCGTTTTTGATCTCCTGGTGTAAAACAGGTGTATTAACAGGTAATAATGCGCGCTCGCAGGCAGTAGCCAATATAATAATGGCTGCCACCATGAATCTATTTTTCATGATAGTTGAGTTAAGTAGTAAATAAATAGGGAATGCTCGCCCAGATGTATTAGGTCAATACATAAAGACAGGTCTCAATAAAAATAAAACATGGATTAACCCTGGGGAGGCCGGAATACTTCTGCTCCGTATTGAGTGGGAATAAAAACGATTTCCCTACTGGCCGCAGGGGTATGTAGAAAAATAGAAGGATTTACCAGGGTACAATTGGTTACACCTAAGTATTTCCAGTCGGCTTTACTAGAAATTTCTTTTTGTTTATCGGGTTTATCTTGTCCAACGGGTATGGAATCTGTATCCACAATTCGATTACAATCACATAAGCGAGGGTCCTCATTAGCCAGCCGTTGAATGGAGCAATCTGCATAAGCCAGTAATTTAGCTACATGCGGTGCATATAATGATAGCGCAAGAATAAATGTGATAAGTTTTTTCAGCGTATCTGATTAATGCTACAAGTTATGTTTTTTTTCTATTTGTTGTAGATTTTGATTTATTGATAGGAATCACGGTAATCCGGCTTGTTCTGGTGAATGGATTGTACGATTCTCAGCATCTGGTAATGAATACTATCCAGCGTGTAAGCAAACCGTACACCATTTTATTTTGCCATGGGCTGGCACGGTTTTTGAATTTTGTTCTATTATTGTATAAATAAAAACAAATACCATGAAAAAGATCGTTTTGATGTCTTTTATGTTCATTTTTCTTGCAAGTGTGCATCAGGCAAATGCGCAGGTAAGTGTTAATTTGAGACTAAATATAGGTAGTCAGCCATGTTGGGGACCTACCGGTTATGATCATGCAGAATATTATTATCTGCCAGATATTGAGGCTTACTATTATGTAGCTAAACACAAATTTGTTTATCGTGAAAATGAGCGATGGATTTTTTCAAGCAGTTTGCCACCAAGGTATAGTGATTACAATCTCAACACAGGGTATAAAGTAGTCATTAATGAGCCGAATCCATATATGCATTTTGAAGAACATCGTGTTCAATATGCACGGTATAAAGCCGCTCCGGAAAGACAACCTATAATACATGAAAGTACAGATGACAGATATAGAAGACATTGGGATGATAAGCGCTATGGCATGAGAGACCATAGATAAAGTTGACCAGGCAAAACTGATTGGCAGCTTGTAAAAGCGAAGAAATGAAAGGCACTTTATAAATAAAGTGCCTTTCATTTTACATCCTTGATACATAAAATCATCCAAATGGAGGAGAATATGGATAAATGGATGGAATAAATTAAGATTTTATTTATTTTTAATTAAGTAATTTTAAACAACTCAACAGTACAAGTATGAAAAGAATATCCCTTATAATTATCAGTTTGGTAACACTTATTGTTTCCTGCAATAAAAGCACTGATAATTCTATAGGTAATAATTTGCATACAGTAGCTGTGATTCCATTAGCCACCAACTGGAATCACTGGAGTTCAACTGCTGTAGCCAGTGATACATTAACTGGTAATTTCAGCTATGATACCAGGGGCCTTTCTCGTGATACGTTTAGTTTTCAACTTAAACCAGGAACCTATGATACCAGTAGCCGTAACATACTTCATAGTAGTGTACTGATCAGGTTTTATGATGAAACCAATATTTTTGATAGTGTGGTTTCAGTTGATTTTATTGTACTGAATAGTAACACCAATACGGAATTAGGTAGACAAACACTTTCTTTTCAAAATACAGTTACGGGAAATACCCCAATTACCCCTTTGGGAGGTTCAGCACCCTACCTGATCAATAATGGAACCGGTATTTATCTGGCAAGGGTATCTTATTCCTTTCTTTTATTTTATCCTATTAATATTATCCCGGCATACAGCGGGCATCTCTGTGATCTTAAAATCAGGGTTACCTTGAAATCCCAGGCTATTGGAGAAGCTACTATCTATAAGAGCTTTACGGTACAGTAGCCCAATAATCTCATTTTGACAAAGAA
>CAIWKU010000292.1 GCA_903913355.1 uncultured Bacteroidota bacterium
ATATAATGATAATGCCCAACTGAGGAAATAGTCAGTAATTTCTAGTTTCTAATTTCTAAAAATGCCAGAAATAAGTAAGTCTTGGGAATTTGATTTTTATAAAATTAACAATTTGCTTTACCTAAAATACCCCTCAATAGCTGTTTGAGAACCAGCCTTAGCGTTATTTGTAGTAATATTGAAAAAATAAACCAACAAGTTTATCGTTTTTAATATACCCCTTAACGGATAAGCCTGATGTACAGAAATACAGTTATTAGTTTTTTGGTCCTCTTTTGTATCGGTTCACTGCAGGTTATCGCTCAAACCGATAAACCTCAAAAACACCCTCTTCGGCGGATTGTGGTAGATGCCGGGCATGGTGGTAGCCCCGCAGCTGCGGGTAAATTCTATGGTGCATCCGGTAAAATTGCCGAAGAAAAGGATGTGGCCCTGGCTATCGCATTGAAATTACAGACTGTAATCAATCAGGAGATCCCCGATGTAGAAGTAATCATGACACGCACAACGGATGAATATAATAGCCCCATTGTAAAGGCAAATAAAGCCAATGCAGCTAAGGGTGACCTGTTTATCTCCATCCATTGTAATGATGTTAATCGCATTACCCATAAAGAGATTATAGGGTATACCACTAAAACGGTAACTCGGAAAGGCAAGAAGGTTACTAAGAAAGTGCCTGAATATCATACCTGGACAACCCCTAACCCTGCAAAAGGAACGGAAACCTATATTTGGGGAGTTGGTAAAACCAAGGATAAAGAGGAAGCCCTGATGGAGAATAATTTCAGTGATACGGCCATGCTGATCATTGACAAGTCTGATAATCCGGCCATGAAGATGATCAATTCTGTTCGCACCCATGAATATGCGCAGAGAAGCAGGAGGTTGGCTGAAGCAGTAGAAGAAGAGTTTGTAAAAGCAGGCAGGGTTAGTCGTGGTGCCAAGCAAAGAGATGAAAAAGGAATCTGGGTTTTACAGGCAGTAGCCATGCCCGCCATCTTAATAGAAGTGGGATTTCTTTCAGAACCTGATGAAGAAGCTTATATCACCAGCGAAGAAGGTCAGCAGGAAATTGCAGAAGATATTGTACGCGCACTCAAACACTATAAATTCTCATTAGAAGCGCAATTAAACGGAACCGGAGGGGGAGTACTCAGTAGCAGAAAAAATTAGGCAAACCATTTAAAAATTAAGGCCAGTACTCCATAAATACAGGTGGCAATAAAAATTCCTGAAGCGGTTTTATCTTTTTGAGTATTTATATAGATCGTAAATATTACGGCATTTACAATCAATGATAAACTGATCACGCCTGATAATAGTGATTTCTCCATCAATAAAACCTGTAAATATTCTTTTACAGTAAAGAGCCGGAACCTAGTCAGGTAATAAGCCGTAAATCCAATCAATGGGGCAAGGAACCCCAGTACTAGTCCCAGTTTCAGGTTATCTCTTTTCAGCATCAGTATTTCCAGTTGGTTTCCAGTTTCTTTTTCAGCTCGTAATTGGTCAGGTCAAATTGCACAGGCACAACGCTAACATAGCTGTTAGTCAATGCCCATACATCAGTATCTCTTCCCTTATCAAAATTCAGGAACTCGCCCGTTAGCCAGTAATACCGTCTTCCACTCGGATCTTTACGTTCATCAAATTCTTCTTCATATTTAGCATACGCCTGCCGGCAGATTTTGATACCTTTTATGAGCTTATCATCTCCCTTAGGAATATTTACATTCAGGCAAAGATGTTTTTCTTTGAGCTTACTACCAAGTACCTGTTCTACCAATATGCGGGCATATTTTTTAGCCGCAGTAAAATCTGCATCAATACTCATATCCAATAAACTGAAGCCAATACTTGGAATACTTTCAATTGAGGCTTCCAATGCAGCAGACATAGTACCCGAATAAATCACATTAATAGAATGATTGGCTCCATGGTTAATACCACTTAAACAGATATCGGGTTTATCATGAATTACTTTATCTACTGCCAGTTTTACGCAATCTACAGGTGTTCCGCTACACGCATAAGCTTCTACTCCTTCAAACAGGTTTACTTTCTGTAAACGCAGCGGGTGACCAATGGTAATGGCATGTCCCATACCGCTCTGTGGTTTATCAGGTGCCACTACAATAATCTTGCCCAATCCTTTTACAGCTTCTACCAATGCACGGATACCGGGTGCATTTACACTATCATCGTTGGTGATGAGGATAACAGGTTGGCGCTTTTTTTTCGTTTTTGCTTTTGCCATGCATGCAAGATACGATTAAGATCTTTTTTAGAGATGTTAAACAAGGTTTTTGTAGTGGCTACTGAAGATAAAAAACCGTGCCTTTGTGTCTTGGTGTGAGATTTGATTGCTCACCAAGGCCAAAGGCACGGTTAGGGAGGTTTAGAATTTGATTAGCTTTTTTTCTTTGTCTTAGTTTTTTCTTTAGGAGGAACTGGCAAAGAGAAATATTTGAAGATTGGGAACTCAACGGGTTTGGTGCTTACACCATTCTGGTCGAAATAACTATCAAAGAAATTCCAGGTAAGTAAACCATCATCTGATTGTGGTTCCAGCATATAAAAAATCAGGTTAGCAAGAGGCTGGGCCAGATCAACCATATAATCTCCTTTTTTGGCGATACGGGTGGCTGCTTCAAATTTCCCTTCAGCGGAAGCCATATTATGTCCTTCGAATTTTCGGGTGGATCGATCATATTTTTCTACTGTAAAGATTTCTCCGCTCAGTTTTTCATCCTTTTCCAGTTTGGTTACCGTAGCACCTTGTTTGATTAATTGATCTGCAATTGCTGACTGGGCTGCCGGAATGATATAACCACGAGGCAGGGTACTTTGCACGGTATCTTTGAATTCTCCATAATAGGTCACACTGTCGTAGGTAACGATATTTCCTTTTTTCACCAGTGTTTTACTCCCATCGGCTCTGAAGAAAGGGGTATAATCATACGTGCGGAACCCATTCAGTTTTTGAGCAGTGGGAACCATTTTATACCGAACCCCTTTTTTTACTTTGCCTGCATTATCCAACACATTTTTTACTGCAGCAAGATCCGCATCATGATTGATCTGCATGATTTCTTTGCCATGTTTATTACAATAATCCAGGATCTCATATACAAATGTGTAAGTACTATAAATGCGCTGATAAAAACGTTCATGCGCAAATGCCTCACTCAAAATAGCCATACGGTTACGCAAACCAAACTGGTTAACAATATATCGGGGATGGTGATTATAGGTATAAAAATTCTTTACCGGCCATCCTTCTCTTGTATTGTAATCGCCATAAGGGCCAAAGAACATTCCATACGTATCTTTTATTTTTTGCGTAATAGCGGGTAACATCACATCATTGGTATAATGATAAGTACCCGGCTCACCTGCATAAAGATAACTGGGTGCCCAGGTAAGTGAATAGGCATGCCAGGTTCCATTGGTGGTATGCAGGTCAACACTCATTTGTGGGTCCCATGCGGTAATAACATTTTGTACCAGTCCGGCTGTTTCAGGTGCTTCCATTTTAATACCATCCCTGTTAAGATCCAGGCCCTGGCCGTTTTCTCTTTCCCCTGTTTCCAATGGACTATTCTCCTGAGTAGGTCTTAAGCCCTTAGCCATCTTATCATTGCCATCTGAATTGTAGATAGGAACAAACAGAATAATCTGGTTATCGAGTAAACTTAATTTATTGCCTAACAGGATATCGCGTATCATCATCATGACGGCTTCTTTTCCTTCTACTTCACCAGCATGAATATTTCCCTGAATGTACACCACAGGTTTGCCGGATGCTTTGGCTTGTTCGGGTGTACTAACGGATGGGTTAGATAAGATAACAATGGGAATGTCTTTACCCATGGGGCTTTTGCCCAGTGTACTGATTTGTATATAAGGGCTTTTTCCTTTGATGGCATTGATGAAGTTCATCACATCTCCATAGGTAGAAGTCTTTTCGAAATTCGATTTTTCAGGCGTTAAGATCAGGTCATCAGACCAGAGTGATTTGGTTTGTGCCTGTGTAAAGAAATAGCTGATTAACAGAATCGATAGTAGCGATTTTCTCATGTTGCCATTGTTTTGGGAAAGGAAAGTACTGAATGGCTGTAAAACGACCTGAAAAATTTGTTGAATGGGTAAAAAATCCTAAAAAATGAAAATAAATTTGGCAATTAGCTAAAAATGTTAGTAAATTGCTAACTAAATCAGTTAGCTATGTCAAACGCCGGAAAAAATTTAAGATATCTGCGCAAGCTGCGTGGCTGGACGCAGGAAGAGTTTGCCAACAAACTCAAAATCAAAAGATCATTGATTGGTGCTTATGAAGAAGAGCGTGCAGAACCACGCCTGGAAGTAATGGAAGTGATCTGTAATATCTTTAAACTGAGTCTGGAAGATTTCCTGTTCAAGGATCTCTCCGCTCCCAAAGCAGTCAGCTATCTTGAAAAAAGACGCCAGATGAAAATGGTAGCTGAAGTAGCGGAAGTACGTTTTGTACCCGTAAAAGCAGCAGCCGGTTATTTAGCTGGCTATGGTGACCCTGAATTTATTGATGAGCTGAATACATTTACCTTACCCATGCTGGCTCCCGGTCAATACCGTGCATTTGAAATCATTGGCGATAGTATGTTACCTACACCTAGTGGTAGTGTGATTGTAGGAGAAAAAGTTGATGATCTGGAAGATGTAAAGAACAGCAATACCTATGTGGTATTATCAAAAAATGAAGGAGTGGTGTA
>CAIWKU010000293.1 GCA_903913355.1 uncultured Bacteroidota bacterium
AAATGAAGATTCCCCTCTTTGGCGTGTCCAAAAATGATGGCATTGGTATATCCATATTGTATGAATAAAGCCTGAAGATCCCTAACGGCTTTCCCCAGACTTTCTAATGGAACCGCAACATCTTCCAGCATAGCAGTAGTGCCTTTTGCCCTGACAGCCGCTACTGATGGATACATTCCTTTTCTAAGTTTCCAAAGTTTTGCCTGTTCATTACGATCAAGAGTAAAGGGGAGTTTAGCAATTACCTGTAATGAATCCATTACGGGTAAGGAATTTGTGAAAAGTGTATTCAACTCCTCCTGGCTACCCGCCTGGTATTCGCATAATAGGGCTGTTGCATCAGGAGGTAAGGACTTTACTATTTCCGGGCAATAATCGAGATGTTCTATCGATCTGAGCGCGGGACGGTCCATTAACTCAAGGGCTTCTGCCTTTGTATTTTTTAATGAGGGGATGGCTTCTGCAGCCAATACAGGGTTTTCAAAAAATAAGATACCGGTTGTTTTATATTTTTTATCCGGGATTGTTTTTAACACAGCTTCTGCAATAAACGCAAGTGTACCTTCTGCACCGATCAATAAATGCGAAAGGATATCTAATGGATGCTGGTAATCAATAAAGGCATTGATACCATATCCAACCGTATTTTTGATTTTGTATTTTCTTTTGATCTTTTCAACCAATCTTTCATTGGAAAGAATGCTTTTTTGTAATGTCAGTATCGTTTCATAAATCTCCGAATCCTGTAAAGCAAATTTTTGGTAATCTTCTTTTACTGCAGTGTTATATTCATTTCCATTGGGTAAAACAAAATGAATGGATTCGAGGGTGTGATAGGAATTATCGGTTACCCCACAACACATGCCGCTGCTGTTATTGGACAATATGCCACCCATCATTGCAGCAGAAATTGAAGCTGGATCCGGGCCAATTTTTTTTGAGAACGGAAGTAGTTGCCAGTTAACCTGTGCACCGATCGCTGCAGGTTGGACTTTAATGAATTGCCCATTTTCAAGGGGCTGCATTTTTTTCCAATGCTTGCTAATATCTACCAGGATACCATCTGTAATCGATTGACCACTTAAACTGGTACCCCCTGCCCGAAAAGTAAGCGGGATTTGGTGTTGATGAGCGAATAAAAAAAGTTGCTGAATATCTTTTATTGAGTCAGGTTGAATAACTGCTTTGGGAAGCAGGTAATAAAACCCAGCGTCACCGGCATACGCATACCGATCAATCAATGCCGTTTTCAATTTATCTGCCGAAAACTGTTTACCAAGTTCCTTTGCTATATCCATGATTACTGTTCAATAACAGGATACAAAACTAACTCAAATAGACTATAGAACCGAATCGGATAATCCTACAGATTGTATAAGACCCGCTAATTAGTTTACTCATCATACAATAGCAGCCGAAGATTATCAAATCATATGGATCTGCAAATCTCCGGCTGAATGCGTATCTTATTCACTCAATTTACCTGTAACATGTTCCTTTATTTCTGACAATTCTTTTTTACCATACGCCAGTTTGGATATTGTGACAAACAAGACAGGTACAATAAAGATTGCCAAAAGAGTGGCTCCCAACATTCCTCCTAACACTGTCCAACCAATGGTTGTTCTTGCTACTGCACCCGCACCCGTTGCAAAAGCTAAAGGCATTACCCCCAATATAAATGCAAGGGAAGTCATAATAATCGGTCTTAAACGTAATTTAACCGCAGCAATAGTAGCCGGTATAATTTCCATACCGGTATCCACACGTTCTTTGGCGAACTCGACAATCAGAATTGCATTCTTAGCCGCGAGACCAATCAATGTAACCAATCCAATTTGTGCATATACGTTATTGGTAAGTGCAGGTAACAGGGTTAAAGTTAAGATGGCACCAAACGCTCCGGTAGGAACAGCAAATAATACAGAAAACGGTACTGACCAGCTTTCATATAAGGCAGCCAGGAACAGGAATACAAATAACACTGACAAAGCAAAAATATACACTGCACTGGAGCCGGATTTAATTTCCTGTAAGCTAAGCCCGGAAAACTCATACCCATATCCTTCCGGCAGGTACTGTTCTGCTGTTCTTTTCAAAGCTTCAATGGCCTGTCCGCTACTGAAACCCTGTTTGGCAGTACCATCTATTTCTGCACTTCGGTAAATATTGAAATGTGAAATCAGCGGGGCACTTTCGGTAATTTTATAACTTACTACTGTACTCAACGGAATCATCTCCCCTGCCATATTTTTTACATAGTACTGACCTATATTTTTAATGTCACTTCGGAAAGAAGAATCAGCCTGGGCTACCACATAGAAGTTTCTGCCATAAATATTCAGCTG
>CAIWKU010000294.1 GCA_903913355.1 uncultured Bacteroidota bacterium
GCTGTTCAAAATGCTATGGTTGGTCCAGATACTTCTTTAACCGGAGGGTTAGTAGCCGCAGGCTCATTATTTGCGGCTAATTATACGCTAAAAAGGCTATTATATAAAAGCAACAAGTTAAATAAACTGATCCAGGGTCAATCGATACTACTCATCTACAAAGGTGAAATACAGATGCAAAATTGCAAAAAAGCGGAGATTACTTTAGAAGAATTGGAAGCTGCATCCAGAGAACATGGTGTAAAAGATATTCAACATGTAGATCTTGCCATGCTGGAAGTTGATGGAAATATCAGCATTATAAGTAATGATTTTAAAGACAAATCAAAAATAGAATTTTCTAAAAGACACAGATTTAAAGGAAGGGTTATGAAATCATAAACCTGATCCTGATATTTTAGATAATACTACCATCACTCAATTCAATTATGCGATCACACTGATTAGCAAAATCATCATCATGTGTTACTGCAATTATGGTTTGATTTCTTTCTTTTGAAAGCTCTTTGAAAATATCAAAAACAATTTGTGTATTCTTGGTATCCAGATTTCCTGTAGGCTCATCTCCCATAATAATGGTTGGGTCATTGATCAAGGCTCGAGCGATAGCCACTCTTTGTTGCTGTCCACCAGATAATTTATTTACGCGCTTGAGTGCCTGGTCCTGCAAACCCAGCAAACTAAGATGCTGATACGCTTTCTCCTCTATTTCTGCTTTTGAACGTTTTTTTAATTTCATTGCAGGAAGCATTACATTTTCCAACGCTGAAAATTCGGGTAACAAATAATGAAACTGAAATACGAAACCAATATGCTCATTTCTAAAAGCGGCTAACTCATTTTGTGTTCCTCCGGTTACAACCCTGTTATTAATGCTTAGCCTGCCTTCATAATCGGTATCCATAGTAGACAATACGTATAACAATGTAGATTTTCCACTTCCGGATTTACCTATGAGTGCAAGAAATTCACTTTTCCTGACTTCAAAGCTTAATCCTTTTAAAACCTGGAATTTTTCAGGTTCATAGAAGTATTTGGTAATGGATTCTGCTTTGAGAACAATATCTTTTTCCATAATTACCCGCGAATAATTGTTACAGGATCGATTTTAGAGGCTTTTCTTGCGGGCAAATAACCGGCAATAAAAGTTGTGACCAATCCAAATAAAAAGGCCAACACATAATCCTTTGGTAAGTAGGCCATTGGTAATGTGTGTAAGCCAGATACATTAAAAGGCACCCGATTCACCATCTTCGAGATAAATAATCCAAATCCCATTCCTACTACGCCACCTATCAAACCAATAATAATGGCTTCTGTAAGAAATATCTGTGTCACATCTTTCCCGGAAAATCCCATTGCTTTCAAAATAGCGATCTCTTTTATTTTCTGATTGATGGTCATGTTCATGATATTATAGATACCGAAACCTGCCACCAATAGAATAGTAAGGGAAACTGCAACTGCAATAATATCGCGCAGATTGGAACCTGCTACCAATTGCTGGTTAGCCATTTGCCACGACTCTACTTTATAAGGAGTTAATTTGGTTACTTTATCTACAATTGGCTGGGTTTTATTATAATCCTTAACATTGATCATAATATCAGTAACATAATCCTGATTTACCGCTAGTAATTGTCTGGCCGCATTTTCAGTAATATAGGCTTTGGTTTTATCTACACCGGTTACATTGGTTTGAAAAATGCCAATTACCTTATAATTTCTGGTAACCCCATCAGAAGTAAGCACATTCAAATTATCGTTTACTTTCAGACTTAGGTTTTTGGCAAGGGCTATTCCTACAAAAATGCCATCAGCCCTATATTTCAATTCGTTCCAGTTTCCCTGTACCATGTACTTGGAAATATTAAATACTTTGTTTTCATTAAATACATCCACGCCGCATATAACTCCATTTACTTTATTACCTGCATTCTTAAAAAACACATTGATGTTTACCTGCGTGGTCATATCGGTAATATCCGGCTGATTATGTAGCGCCGATGTGATAGAAGCCGCATTTTTTATCCCCTCTGTATACTTGATTATTTTTGCATTCCGGAGATTGATGATATCATTTGGATATATTTTCTTTGCCAGATTCGTATTATCGGCCGGGCCATCATTATAAATTCGGATATGTGCCAATGAGCTGAAAGCTAAATCTGTTTGTGCATTATTCACACCCGTCATAAACCCGGTCATAAATACATACATGCTAATACCAAATGTTACACCCAGCATGGCAACAATGGTTTGCTTCACATTGGAAGTAAGATGAACCTGAGATATTCGGTTATTAATTGAACGCAGCATGTTTATTTTTCTTTGGGTAAGTCTAAAACATCATCTCCGGTAATGCCACTTAGTATCTCCACCCATTCTAATGTTTTGATACCCGTTTTTACGCCAACCTTTTTATGTGAATTTGTCAGTAACACAGAATCTCCTTCTGAGAGATAAATGGTTGGGATAACCCATACATTTTTTTTCTCACCAATAATAAAATTGGCCTGTAACTGGGTTCCGTCTTTTAGTGCTTCGGGCATATCTACAAAATTGGCTTCTACCAAGAATGACTGGCTGGCTTCATCAAATGCCGGGTAAATCTTGGAAACGGTAGCCTTGTAAATCCTGTCCTTATCGGTATTTAAGGAAATAAGCAATAGCTGATTCATTTGTACCCTGTTGATATCATCTTCAGAAACAAATAACCTGGCTACGATTTTTCCGGAGCGCATATTGGCAACCGTTTCCCCTTTTTTAA
>CAIWKU010000295.1 GCA_903913355.1 uncultured Bacteroidota bacterium
AAATGATCCGCCACTTTCCGTAATAAATGGGCGTAAACATAGTATTGATCAAATTTATAGGCTTCAACGGCAGTATCCTGGGTATTTTGTCCCAGGCCCCAGAATTTATCCGGATAAGAACTAAAAGAAACCTGTTCGGATAGAATGTATTTTTCTTTGGCAAAGTATTGGGTTCCATTGACTACTGTTACCAATTGCTTTTTGGTGGAATAGAGACCAAGAATTTCAAGGTTAGAAGTGCGCGAAACAGTATCTTTAGGCGAGAGACGGAATATCATGGCAGCCATAGTCCCAAATGACCAGCCGGTTTCTATGGACTTGGTAATGATGGGAAATACCAGTAGTTGTCTTGATTTTGTGGTATCAGATTGCGAAAACAGGCCAACAGATAACAATAAAAAAAATATCAAAAGATAAAAACACCTCGAAACCATATTTACGATTTTGACAATAATTCAGTGTAAATTAACTTGTTAATCTTCAAGATGGTAAAAACTGTGTATAAATTGCGTAAGTTTGCTGTTTTTTATAACCCAATAACTTTACAATTTTGTAATAATTAGTTAACATTACAAAATAATAACTAACGTAACAGAGTAAGAATGAAAAAATGGGATAGTCATTTTCAGCTGGGAGATACTGTAACCGCGGAACAATTGGATTTTTTTGATAAGCATGGCGTAATTGTATTCAGGAACTTCATCAGCAAGGAAAATGTGGCCACCTATATCAGTGAATTTAAGCGCCTGGAAGCCTTATGGCTGGAGGAAGGTCGTGATAAAGTGAATGGAATTCCTTTGAAATTCGGGAAAGATGAAGTCGGCAATAAAACCATTCAAAGACTTTGTTTCAGTTCTCTTTACAGCGATCCTTTGCATGCGTTATTGGAAGACCCCCGTCTGACCGAATTAAAGGCATTTTTAAGCCCCTATGAAGGAAGAATTGCCGAAAACGAAAAGGACGGCCTGGTGATCAATAATTACATCAATACGCCAAATAGTACGTTTACACAGATGGGCTGGCATACAGATTCTCCCCGTGACCTTTTCCTGGGACAAAAAATCATGCCGATGCTGAATGTAGGGATTCACCTGGATGATTGTGCTTATGAGAATGGCGGATTACGTGTGATTCCGGGTACGCATAAGCAAAATATGCTGAAACTACTTTTTGGAAAGAAATACTTTATTGATAATAATGACGACAGTCGTGAAGTAGGGTTCGACCTGAATGCAGGTGACCTTTCTGTACATGATGGTCGTTTATGGCATAGAGTTAAACAGTCTCCCAAATTTGGTGAAGAAAGTCGCAGAAGGGTAATGTATGTGCCGATGGTTACCGGAAAATACAAACCTAAGCACGAACACAGCAAAACGCCTTTCTACCATCGGTTTACCGGGAAAGTGCATCACTGAATGCCTGACAATCCATAACAGCATTATCTTATATTGAATTCAAAAAAGGTCAACGCTTGTTGACCTTTTTACATACAATTTTTTCTATGAAATATGCATTAATTACCGGGGCCAGTAAAGGGATCGGAAAAGCCATAGTGGAAGAACTGGCTGCCCGTAAAATCAACCTCCTATTAGTAGCCCGCAGTGAAGATCTTTTGCAAACACTGACAATGGATATACAAACCCGGTTTGGTATCAAAGCCGATTGGCTGGCCATTGACCTGGCTCAGGATCATGCGGCCGGGAAAGTATTTCAATGGACAAAAGATAAAGGCTATGCATTAAATATACTGATCAATAATGCCGGTTATGGACTTAGCGGTCAGTTTGAAAAATATAGCACGGATGACTATACCCAAATGATGCAGGTGAATATGACAGTTCCGGTTTTATTGACCAATCTCTTTATTCCTGATTTAAAACGCAATACCCCTTCCTATATCCTCAATATTGCCAGTTCTGCAGCATACCAGGCTGTTCCGGGTTTAACGGTTTATGCAGCCAGTAAAGCCTTTGTATTGAGTTTTAGTCGTGGTTTAGCTTTTGAGTTGAGAAAATCCGGTGTTTCTGTAACAGCGGTTAGTCCGGGTGGCACCGATACCGATTTCGCAAACCGTGCCCAGGTAGGCGCAAAAGCAGTAAAAGCAGGTGAAAAACTAAATATGACGGCTGAAGCTGTGGCTAAACTGGCAGTAGATGCTCTATTTGCCAAAAAAACCGAGATCATTACAGGATTTGTCAATAAGCTGGGTGCATTTCTAGTTTGGCTCTTACCTAAGAAACTAACAGAAACCACTGCGTCAGGCATCTATAATAACGGATAGTTAGCATGGTTAATAGTAGCAATAAGAGATTGGTTTTGTAAATTCTTATTTAGCCGTTATATTTGCACCCCCAAACGGGAACCCGAAGGTTTTCAAAGGCTGCGTAGCTCAACTGAATAGAGCATCTGACTACGGATCAGAAGGTTTTAGGTTTGAATCCTAACGCGGTCACAACTTTACATTCAGACACAAACGGAATCCTGTAAATCATTGATTTACAGGATTTTTTGTTTTCAGCATTCTTCGCTTTTTATCGGTTATCGTCGGATTTCGCTTCACCAAAGTGTCACCAAAACCCAGAATTTCACCAAAATCGCAAAAAACGATGAAAAAGCTAAAACTTGTGTTCTACCCGAACCTTCAAAAACGCCGTAAAAAGACCAATCAAATCCCCATTTACTTGAGGATTAGACGAGATCGGACAAAAGTTGAAGTATGCCTTGATGTAGCTGACCTTCCCCCGAAAAATCGGGCATATATAAATTAGAAAAACGTGCAATTTTTCTTCAGAGATTTATTGTAACCTAATTGTATACTGCTACTATGCCGCAGGGTCCTCTGCGAGAGACACCTGCGGAGAACTCTCTATATTAGTGAATAAAAGGAAGACTCTGCGGAGAATAAAGTCTCACAGTTTTGTGGGACTTTTTTTATTTTCAGCAACCTCCACTTTAATTAAGGAAAATAAAATTTAACCTGGTAACTCAATCCCTTTCAGAGAGAAGCATGTAATTGGGTGAATAAAACCGAATTTATCATCGAATCATAAATGGACAATTTTGCCCACCCTATTTAGTTTTCTTAAAATCAAGATCCTGAAAATCAAAACTAAAATCGGTTAAAGGAGAAATCGCACTCATTTTGATACCGGAAGGTTTGCCATCTTTATCCGTACTAAACATTACAAATGCATCTGCATCCATGCTCCTGTCCGTCCAACGAACAATTAAGGTATTGCCTTTATAAGGGAATAGCTCCCCACTGAGTTTAGGTGATCGTTTGGATGCAAACCAGGATTTACCCTCTTTTACCGATACCTCTATTTCTCCAAACCACCGATCCGTGTATTTGCCCAAATAAGGCTCTATTGTAAATGACCCTGACCCTTTTTTTGTTTGTTCAGCAATAGTTGCAGCTACTTCATCATTTATTTTTTTGGCCTGAGCTTCTCCACTGGCAACACGATCGGCATATAGCTTAACCCAATTAAACCCTTTTACACCTAAATACCCATCTTTGATTGTATTACTAATGGCACTGAATGCGGCACCTGCCTGTTGATTAGTAAGTACGATGATCCCTAAATTGATCTCAGGAATCATCACCACTTGTGTAACAATGCCTGCCAATCCACCAGTATGCGTTACTTGCTTATAGCCTTTTACATCGCTCAAAAACCAGCCCAGTCCGTAAGCTGCAAAATGGGTATTATAGGGAGGCACGGCCCTTGCTCCAATAATGGTTTGTGGACTCCACATTTC
>CAIWKU010000296.1 GCA_903913355.1 uncultured Bacteroidota bacterium
ATGAAATTCTTTACTGATCTATTGCCTTACGCGGTTCCCAGGCTGCAAAACACATCCTTAGAATTTGATTTTGAGAGGTTGTCCGACGATCAGTTAGACGAACTATTTGAAAAAATTAAAAATGAAGCAGTAAAACTTAATGGCCATGAACCGGAATAATATCACCAGGAAAAATAAAATTGAACTTCTGAAGGCTGTTATAAGCGGCAAGAAGCCAATTCAGGCACTTGATGACAGGCAGGCAATTCAAGTAGTAATGGAAGATGAAACTACCCCGGAAATGGTTAAAAAATGGAAGCTTAATGGTGACAAACTGATTAATGTTGGTGCCAATATCCAGGAAAATAATAAATCTATATGAGTTCTTTAAACTTGCCGGTCAACCCGGACAATATCGTTGTTTTTGAGTGTCAAAACTTAATTTTTTCTTTTGACAATCTATTGGCGAATGTATCAAGGAAAAAAAATATCATTAAGACAGAAATTCAGGGGAGCGATGGAACGGTTAAGGAAATCACCGGGCAGGACGATTTTCAAATAAGCTTTACCGGAACAATAACTGGAACCAATGGAAGTTACCCGAGTTCGGAGGTTGTAGCCTTAAAAAAAATATTGGATTTAAAAGACACTAGGATCCCGATAGATGTTACAGGTTCTTTTCTGAATAATTTGGGTATTTACAGCATTATAATTGAAGATTATAAGCTTCCACAGGAGGCCGGAGGGTATTCCTATCAATCTTTTACTATTGAGGCAATAAGTGATGAACCAATAGTTATTCAAATAGGGTAGATGTACCGAAGTAATGCAAATGACAGGGAAATAAATTAATTGTAGGCTGTAACAATTCCATCCTCACCCCCGTAAAAACATGATGGGGTATCGTCCTCCCAGCACCATTGGTAATGAACTCCATTGCCATAGTTAGAAGGATTTATCGAATTAGGATTACCCCTTTCATAGATAAGCATATCTATACTCATACCAATCCAATATCTATTTTCGGAAATATTTTTGCAATCTTCTTTACTCCAGTCAGGATGCTTTTTGTGAATTTTCCCAGCTTTGGTTTTCAGCCAAACGGCATTTTCTTTGTCCAGGCTGTCGAGTTCCCTTTTAAGTTTTACACTATCAACAATTGTTTGCTGTTTAATAGGATCACTATATGTGCAAAGTTTCCAACAACCACCAATTAATAGTATCACTACCAATAGGGGTAATATGGATGGTTTAGGCGCAGCCTTTTTTAAATCCTGATCAGGTTCACCAGGTGCAAATTGATTCCCGCATGAAAGGCAAGTAATTATTATTTTATTGCTTCCTATGGTTCCGGCTAATAAACCGATGCCACCCGTCAGAATACCCCCTGCAACGGCTTTTTTGCCGCTAAATCCTTTCTTATTGGCAGATAGTTGCGTTGATCCGCATTTGGGGCATTTTACTTCCTTTTCCATATTCGGTATTTTGAATTAAAAGTATTCAAGAATTTGAAATAAGGGTGGAAAAGAATACTACCAACTTTCGAGAAATATAATTTGCAATAACGTATTAAGTACTATTACAATGTGTATTTGTCGAAATTGTGTCGAAATGTATAAATAAAAAAAGGGCTTCATTTTACTGAAACCCTTTGCTGTATTGAGTGAACCGGATTGGATTCGAACCAATGACCTGCTGCTTAGAAGGCAGCTGCTCTATCCAGCTGAGCTACCGGTCCATTTGTTATAAATGACCCTGAAGGGCTGCAAAATAACGGAAAAAACCTATGCCAAGCAAGACAAGGATAATCTATAACCGATTATTCGCCCAAAATCAGTCAATCCTGATGGTAAATCACTTTACTTTGCCTTAAACGATTGCCCGAATGAGTTATAACTACCTTCCCTTGGATCATACCTGGCTCCATTTTAGCCAGGTTAAGCATCTCCTGGATTTTGACCAAAGGATTTCCATCACGTTTGCTGCACATGAGAAGATATTGGCTTGCCGGAGTTACCTGGACAAGAAAATGGAGGAAAAAGACAGGCTTTTTTATGGTATCAATACTGGTTTTGGGTTTCTTCAGAATGTAAAGATTGATGCTTCTCAGATAGAACAATTGCAATATAACCTACTGGTATCTCATGCCTGCGGATTGGGCGAAGAAGTGCCAGCAGAAATTGTAAAGCTGATGTTGATGTTAAAAATCAAATCGCTCAGTTATGGCAATAGCGGGGTTCAGATAGATACGGTTATTCGTTTAATGGATATGTATAACAACGGTGTTCTGCCCGTTATTTATACACAGGGCTCCCTGGGGGCTTCCGGTGATCTGGCACCATTAAGTCATCTTAGCCTGCCACTGATCGGTTTGGGTGAAGTATACCTAGAAGGAGAAAGAATGGCCGCTGGACAGGCCATGAAAAGATTTGGATGGGAGCCTATCCATTTGCAAAGCAAAGAGGGGCTGGCCCTGATCAATGGCACACAATTTATGAGCGCTTATGGGATGTATTGCCTGAAAAAAGCAGAACATTTATTGGAAATGGCTGACCTGATTGCTGCCTTATCTTACGATGCATTTGATTGTACTCCCGAACCGCTTGATGAACATATTCATGCGTTAAGACAACATAAGGGACAAGTAGATACCGCTTCCCGTTTACGGTTTTTATTGCAGGGAAGCCGGATTACGCCAAAACCCAAAGAGCAGGTGCAGGATCCCTATTCTTTCCGATGTATTCCACAAGTACATGGGGCCAGTAAAGATGCATTTGATCATGTTTTGCAGGTATTTATCCGGGAGATCAACTCTGTTACAGATAACCCGAATATTTTTCCGGAAGATGACCTCATATTAGGCGGGGGAAATTTTCATGGGCAGCCTTTGGCCCTGGTACTGGATTATTTTGCCATTGCGATGAGCGAAATAGCCAATATCTCGGAAAGAAGAACTTACCAGTTGATCAGCGGTCAAAAAGGATTGCCCTTATTCCTGGTAAAAGACCCTGGATTACACTCAGGGTTTATGATACCACAATATACTGCAGCAGGTATTGTGAGTGAGAACAAGCAATTGTGTACACCCGCATCGATTGATAGTATTTCCTCTTCCAATAACCAGGAAGACCATGTTAGTATGGGCGCAAACGCTGCTACCAAGTGTATGCGGGTCATCAATAATGTAGAAAAAGTGCTGGCCATTGAATTATTAAGTGCTGCCCAGGCGCTTGAGTTCAGGAGACCTTTGGAAACATCACCCATATTGGAAAGGTTAATGAAGGCTTTCCGGGAAAAAGTAAGTTTTAACAGCGCCGACAGAGTCTTGCATACCGATATGATCACAGCGATTTCTTTTATCAGATCGTATATCATAGAAGAAAAAGCACCTGAATAAACAATTAATTACAAATTCGCTGGTTTCGGTTTTAATAAAAGCGTATCATTGTTACCTAAAATAATTACATGAAAAGATTATTTACCCTCTTAGTGGTTTCAATGATAGCTTCTTCAGCTGTTTTTGCCCAATCAACTGAACTGAAAATATCAGAAAAAGTAAAAGTTACTTTTCCAGGTAAACCTGAAGAAAAACAAGGCCCCAATGGTGCTGTTGTTCATTTTTATACAACGAAAGACAGCAGTACTGCCTATATGGTTGTGAATGTAGATCTTAGCCAGATGGGGTTAACTGCAGAAATGATTACTGCTTATGGTGATGCATTATGGGAGCAAATGAAAGGGTCTATGGTTGCGCAGATACCAGGGGCGGTGCTTACCAAAGATCAAATCAGTACTTTCAAAGGGAAAAGTTCTTTATATACTGAAATTGATGGAACCAATTCCACTGCACCTTTAATGAAACAGAAAAAAGCTTTTGGCTATTCCTTTTTTGTAGGTGCCGTACTTCACCAGGTAACTTATTATTCTTCATCACCCACTGCAAAAGCAGATGATGCTGCATCCTTTTTTAATAGTGTAGTAATTGCTGATTAATTGATTCCTGAATAGTTGTTGAAAGGTAGCCTGATGGCTACCTTTTTTATTTTCTGTCATGCCGGTTTGCGCAACCGTTTATCTGCCTTGAATTGGGTGTCCTGTTCATCATTTGATTCCTTACCTTTGCTCACTTTGAAAAGTCAAACCAATGAGTGAAGAAAAGAGCCTGAATTTTATTGAAGAAATTGTGGAAGAGGATCTGAAAACCGGTAAATATACCTCCATTACCACCCGTTTTCCCCCAGAACCCAACGGATACCTGCATATTGGTCATGCCAAAAGTATTTGCCTGAACTTTGGTTTAGCAAAAAAATATGGTGGTAAAACCAATCTCCGGTTTGATGACACGAATCCGGTAACCGAAGAAACAGAATACGTAGATAGTATTAAGGAAGATGTTCGTTGGTTGGGTTTTGAATGGGCAAACGAATTCTATGCCTCAGACTATTTTGAAAAATTATACCAGTTTGCCGTTGTGTTGATCGAAAAAGGGCTTGCTTATGTTGATGATAGCACCAGCGAAGATATCGCAACACAAAAAGGAACCCCTACTATTCCCGGCAGCAGAAACCAATATGCCGATAGAACTCCTTCTGAGAATTTAGCACTGTTTACGGATATGCGCGCAGGCAAATTCCCTGACGGGTCAAAAGTATTGCGTGCTAAAATTGATATGGCTTCTCCCAATATGTTGTTGAGAGATCCAATCATTTATCGCATCAAACATGCCCATCACCATCGTACCGGCGATACCTGGTGTGTATATCCGATGTATGATTTTGCACATGGGCAAAGTGATTCTATCGAAAATATTACCCATTCCATTTGCACCCTGGAGTTTGTTCCTCACCGTGCTTTATATGACTGGTGTATTGAAAACCTGGGCATCTTTCCATCTCGCCAATATGAATTTGCCCGTTTGAATATGACGTATACCGTCATGAGTAAACGCAAATTATTACAGTTGGTGAATGAGGGTCATGTAAATGGATGGGATGATCCCCGTATGTCAACCATCAGTGGAATGAGAAGAAGGGGGTATCCTGCAGAAAGTATCCGTGAATTTTGTGAAAGGATCGGGATAGCCAAAAGAGAGAACCTGATTGATGTTGGTCTGCTGGAGTTTTGTGTTCGGGAGCAATTGAACAAAATTGCGCTCAGAAGAATGGTGGTTTTTGATCCGTTAAAGATTGTCATTACCAATTACCCCGATACAACTGAATGGCTTAGCAGTGAAAATAATCCCGAAGATCAAAGTGCGGGTCACCGCGATATCCCATTCAGCAGGGAATTGTATATTGAGAAGGATGATTTTATGGAAATACCTTCCAAAAAATATTTCCGTCTGGCGCCGGGTCAGATGGTTAGGTTAAAAAGTGCCTATATCATCAAATGTGAAGAAGTCATCAAAGATGCGAATGGGAATATAACCTCATTGCATTGCACGTATATTCCTGAAAGTAAGAGTGGCTCTGATACCTCCGGAATCAATGTAAAAGGAACCCTTCATTGGGTAAGCGTAGCACATGCGATCAAAGCTGAAATCAGGTTATATGACAGGTTATTTACGGTAGAAGATGTAGCGAATGCGGAAGGTGATTTCAAAGATCATATCAATCCTGCTTCATTACAGGTGATTGAGAATGCCTATGCAGAACCTGCTTTGTGTAAGGATAGCGCAGATGACCGTTATCAATTTATTCGTAAAGGATATTTTTGCCTGGATAAGGAGAGTACTGCAGAAAAACTGGTGTTTAACCGTACCGTAACCCTAAAAGATGGCTGGGCCAAAGAAGTGAAGAAAGCCTGATAGGTTGCGTACAAGATTTGGTTTACTTAGTTGTTTCTAATGCTGTTTCAAAATATTTATTGCAATTCGTGTGGACCTGATTCAATCATTTCAAGATCATTGGCAAAAAGAGTTTAGCGGATTACTGTGTCCGGATAGCAGGATTTTGGTAACCGTGAGTGGAGGAGTAGATAGTGTGGTTTTGCTGGAGCTTGTTGCTGCTAGTTCATTATCTTTTGAAATAGCACATTGTAATTTTCAATTAAGAGGTGAGGAGAGTGAAAGGGATGAATCATTTGTACGATCCCTGGGAAAGAAGTACCAGAAAGAGGTACTAGTAAAGCGATTTGATACAAAAAACTATGCCACCCAAAATAAACTCTCTATCCAGGAAGCCGCAAGAGAATTAAG
>CAIWKU010000297.1 GCA_903913355.1 uncultured Bacteroidota bacterium
AGATTAAGCCGTAAAATTAGCAGATTTAATGTTACAACAATAATAATAAAAAGCCCTTTTCTGAATAGTGGTTTGGCTTATCTTCGCAAAAATTTTCCCGCATGAACCTGCATGAATACCAAGCCAAAGAATTATTGAAAAAATACAATGTTCCCGTTCAGGAAGGTATTGCCGTAGATACGGTAATGGCCGCTGAAGAAGCGTATCGCCAGATTAAAACTCAAACCGGTAATAGTTTTGCAGTGATCAAGGCCCAGATACATGCGGGTGGACGTGGAAAAGGTAAAATTGCAGGTACAGAACAGAGAGGTGTAGCTGTTGCCAAAAGTTTGGAAGATGTTACCAATATTGCCAAAAACATACTGGGTGGTACCCTGGTTACCATTCAAACCGGTGCGGCGGGTAAAAAAGTAAATAAAATACTGATTGCTCAGGATGTATATTACCCCGGAGCCAACCCAGTAAAAGAATTCTATCTCTCTATTTTGCTCGATCGTGCCAAAGGGATGAATGTGGTTATGTATAGCACCGAAGGCGGTATGGATATTGAAGAAGTTGCACACAAAACCCCTGAAAAAATATTCAAAGAATGGGTTCATCCAGGCGGTGGCTTACAGGGATTCCAGGCTAGAAAAATCGCTTTCAACCTGGGTCTTTCCGGTGAAGCTTTCAAAAGTTGCGTAAAATTTGTTACCAACCTGTACAATGCCTATGTAGGTCTTGATTGCAGCATGCTGGAAATCAACCCTTTATTCAAGACCAGTGATGATAAAATCATAGCCGTTGACTGTAAGATGAATATCGACGACAATGCCCTGATGCGTCACCCCGATATTGCAGCGTTAAGAGATGTTACTGAAGAAGACCCTACCGAAGTGGAAGCGGGTCAGTATAACCTCAATTTTGTGAAACTGGACGGCAATGTGGGTTGTATGGTAAACGGAGCCGGTTTGGCCATGGCTACCATGGATATGATCAAACTGAGTGGCGGAGAACCCGCAAACTTCCTGGATGTAGGCGGATCTGCTAACGCACAAACCGTTGAAGCCGGTTTCCGTATCATTTTGAAAGACCCGAATGTAAAAGCGATCCTGATCAATATTTTTGGTGGTATCGTTCGTTGCGACAGAGTTGCCGCCGGTGTTATCGAAGCATATAATAAAATGGGCAATATCAATATACCCATCATTGTTCGTCTGCAAGGAACCAATGCCGTTGAAGCCAAAAAACTAATCGACGAAAGCGGCCTAAAAGTAGAGTCTGCCATAGAACTCAGCGAAGCAGCGGAACTGGTTAAGCAGGCAGTAGCTTAGTAATTTGAAATGTGGCAATTTGAAAATTTGAAAATGAACAGCTAGGATTAACCTAATACCCATTTTCAAATTTTCAAATTAACTAATTTTCAAATTAACCTCACCTCACTAATCGCACTAAACGAATACTGAAGTCCGGTTTTGATTTCAACACAGGTATATCTTTTTCTACGCTTCTCTCCTTTTCGGAATACTTTTCCATTATCTGTTTGAAAAACAGCTCCTTCAGGAACATCTATCACAAACACATACCCTTCTTTTTTGGTGGGGTCATATTTTCTGAGAACCAGTAGTAAATCGGTTTCGCCATTGGCAGTGGCTGCAGGGTTGATAATAGATCGCTGCAATGCTTTTTCAATATCAGATGGAAATATTTTCTGTTGTACAAAATCAATCAGTAAGCGGCTGAATTGACTTTTCCATTCTTTGCCGTGAGGTTCTACTTTGTTCTTATGCAGTTCAAATGTAAGCAGGTGTGCCAATTCATGCAATAAAGTGATCAGGAATTCAAATTTGTTGAGATTACCGTTGATACTGATCTGGTGATTACGTCCCCATCCCCCTGCATGCCGATAATCGCCCAATACCGATTTACGCTGCCGGGTAATGGTTAAATGAACTTTGTAATGATGCAGGTATTGAACTACTTTCTCAAAACTGCCATCAGGCAGGTAACCCGACAAAGCCTGCATTGGGTGTTCTTTCGCAGGCATTATTTTTTAGGATTCAGCTGTAAAGAAATACGTACTTCCAGCCAGGTATACAAAATATATAATCCCATACTTACAAATAAAGCATTTACACTTCTTCCCGCACCGGCAGCAAATAGATAAATAACAGCTGCTGCTGCTAGTCCGAATAATTTCAAAAACATACCTGCCATTACTCCACGAATCACCGCATTGGGATTGGGGTTATGGATATTTCTTGACTGGAAATAGATATTCACCACACTAAAGGCAAACAGAATCAGATTGGCGCTAATCACCACAATGGGATCTATCTTCAGTTCCACGGCGGTTTTCCAAAAAAAAGCCAGTACAATACTAACGATTAACAATAGATATATTAATGCCCTGATTCGCTTGAAAAACGCTTTCATTATTTTATTTTTTTGAGGTATCCTTCACCACTTTTACTAAAATACCAATTAATACGAGTAATGGTAATAACCAGATGCCTATTGGGATCCGGAAAGCTATCCATTTATCTACCCAAAAACCTGCATATACTGCAGCTCCCAACGCCAATAGTAATTGGAATGCCAGTCCGCTATACTGTAGTAAAGATGCTTGCTTGTTTACAGGCATAATCAGAAATTAGTCGCTGGAAGCTTCTGTTTTAGGAACAACAGCAGGTATCGTATCCAACTTCATAGGGGTATTCCCTGTTAGTACTTTTTTAACCCCATCCAGGTATTGATCCTGGTACCGTAATGCCTGCTCCAATGAATCGGTCCGGATTTTTAATACCTGTAATGCCGAACGGCTTTCGCGTGTTCCATATCCGGGAATATAGTATTTGAGCGGAGAAAATGAGATTAGGGCAATGGTTAACCCTACCAATAAAACAAATACCGTACTTAGCCCAATATAGACACTCAATCTCGATAAACGGAAAGTAACCACTTCTTCATAAGTATCATCATTCATCACTACCAGACGGTAGCTATTTCGAAGACGACTAAGGGTATTATTGATTTCTGTATTAGCCATATTGTTAAATCAGGTTAAAGGTAATAATCTATCCGCTTTTTCAACATCCCTAATTAAGAAATAGCTGTATTTTTAAACACATTTTATGTACCCGAGCCCATTACGTATATATAGCCGGCACAATATCCGATTGAATACGGTCCTTTTCGCTATTTGCTTTCTGCTAAACGGCTCCCTGCTTTTTGCCCAACCGAATACAACCATCGATGTTCCAAAACCCGCTAAATACGACTCAAGGGTACTGCCGGCAGAAAGAACAGGCGAAAACAAATTCACAGCTCCCAGGCGTTTTTATAATGACCTGACCAGCCGTTTCAATTATTATTTTAATGCCAATAATAAACTGAACGAGATCATTGAAAAAGCAAAAGCAGCGCATACAGATGATTATACAGAACTATTACCCTTCTATAAATACAGTCTCGATGTAACCGCAAAAGACCATCTCGATTCCGTTATTTACAAATGTGTATCGGGAATTCTTTTACATGATCTGCGCAGCGACTGGGTAGATAAACTATACCTGTTAATGGGCAAAGCCTATCTTTTCAGAAAGAACTTTGATTCTGCCGCTACCGTATTTCAATATATCAATTATGCCTTTGCTCCTAAAGATGATGGCTATGATATTCCTATAGGTAGTAATGCCAGCAATACCAATGGCGTTTTTACAATTGCTACCAAAGAAACTAAGAACCTCTGGAAAAAAATCATGAGTGTTCCGCCCAGCAGGAATGAGAGTTTTATTTTACAGGCAAGAAATTATATAGAACAAGGCAAATACATAGAAGCAACCAGCCTTCTTGAAATTTTAAGAGCTGATCCCAATTTCCCCACCCGCTTAAAAGATGACCTGTATGAAATGAGTGCCTATGTGCTCTATAAACAGAAAGAATATACAGCAGCCGCTATACAATTAAAAAAAGCGCTGGTAAAACCTTCAGGCGACAGGTCTGAAATGGCAAGATGGGAATACCTGGCCGGACAGCTATTTCAATTGGGACAAAAAGCACCTGAAGCCATCGCATCCTTTGAAAGTGCTATCCGCCATACATCAGACCCTTTGATGGAAGTATATGCCAGGCTCAATATTGTATCTCTGTCAAATGGAAATGAAGAAAATGCGCTGCAAAGAAATCTTGACGAATTATTGAGAATGGCCAAAAGAGATAAATATGAGGCCAATCGGGATGTGATCTATTATGCGGCGGCGGCACTGGAACTGAAAAGAAAAAATTATACTGCTGCACAATCACTTTTACTCAAAAGCATTCATTATAATTTCAACAATCCTTTACAAAGACAGGAGAGTTTTTTACTCCTGGGCGACCTGAACTATACCCGAAAACAGTATGCGCAATCTTATGCGTTTTACGACAGTATACAGGTTCCCCTATTAAAGGAAGTTGACAAACCGCGCGTAAAAGAAAGAAAACCTGCCTTACAAATTATTACCGAAAACCAGGCCGTAATCATAAAGCAGGACAGCCTGCAAAAATTGGCTTCTCTTACTCCTGAACTAAGAAATACCTATCTTAAAAAATTACTTAGGCAATTACGAAGGGATAAAGGGTTAAAAGAACTTGATTATATTGATCCGCAAACAAACAATAACCCCAGTCTTTTTTCTGGCACAGGGAATGGAGCAGATTTTTATTTTCAGAATAATAGTTTAAAATCCAGGGGATTCAACGATTTTAAAACACAATGGGGAACCAGGCCTAATATAGATAATTGGCGAAGACAAAGCGTCGTTGACCGATCTATGAGTCTAACCACACCTTTACTCGACAATAAAAACGCTGCAAATAACCAGGATGATAAAGAATTGACAGTTGAATCACTACTAAAAAATATTCCATTAACGGTTGCTCAGAAACAGCAATCAAATGAGGCTATCATCAAGGCTTTGCTTAGCAATGCACTAACCTTTCAGAATAAACTGGAGGATTATCCCTCTGCTATTCAAGCCTATGAAGAATTGCTGAGACGGTTTCCGGAAAGCGGAGAAGTGGAACAGATCCTGTTTAACCTCTCCTATTGCTATCGAAGAAATAATCAGTACGATAAGGCATTTGAAACCACTGATCTGCTAAAAAAATCGTTTGCGGGAGGTAAATATGCAAGTCAACTGGAAAAAGGAAGTATCTCTAAAAAGAACGATCCTGCAAAACTACGGTACGAAGATATTTACCGTATGTTTATTGAAGGCAGGTTTGAGGAAGCAAAACAGGCAAAACTGCAGGCAGATAAACAATTTGGCAAAACCTACTGGACACCACAATTACTCTTTATTGAATCGATTTATTATGTAAAACAAAGAGAGGATAGCACTGCTATCAATCGTTTGCAAAACCTGGCAAACTTATTCCCGAAAACACCGCTGGCTGAAAAAGCAGTTACTATGATAGATGTATTGAGAAGAAGAAACCAAATTGAGAATTACCTCACCAATCTTAACCTCAATAAAAGAGATGATCTGGTAGAGCGTGGAGTAGACCTGGATAGTACCAACCCAATGACCGGATTAAAAATAAGAAAATTAGGGCCGTATAAAGCCCCTACCACTATACAAAGTAAAATCAGGGATATGGTAGATATTACTGATAGAAAAACCATTGCCATTGAAGCACCGAACAAACCCAAAGTAGATTCACTGGCATCGGTTAAAGTAGGCTTGAAACCATTGACCATACAAAATATTGCTAAAAAACCTGAAACTACCAAGGCCAATGGCTTCAGCTTCAACCCATCCGATACCCAGTATGTGGTAGTAATTCTTGAAAAAGTGGATCCTATTTTTGTTTCTGAGGGAAGAAATGCATTTAACCGTTTCAACCAGGAAAGATACCCTGGTCAGCGTATAGAAATTATTACCAGAAAGATCAACGATCAGAACCAGTTTCTTGTATTTGGTCCTTTTGCTGATGCGGCAGCGGCGGTAACTTATATTGATGCTACAAGACCCATAACATCTACCAGGATCATCCCCTGGTTAACCGCAGACAAGTATAGCTTTAGCATCATCAGTAGTGCGAATTTGCAGACATTGATTAATACCCAGGACCTAGCAGGATACCGGGCATTTATTCATAGCATATTCCCAGATAAATTTTAAATGAGTCAAATACCCGTCGAATATAACAAGATCGAATTTTGACTGATAGGTAAGCAACTAGTGAATCAGAAAATAATCACCATAATTTGCGTGATACCCCAAGATTCACAAAGAAAATGGCAGATATTTGAGGCAGATAAACATAACTTAATCATATTTTATTAAAGCAGTATGGCAAAATCTGTAAAAATTTTTTGGCGGATCTTTTTTGGTGGTTTTGCATTTTTCATTTTATTGATACTCGCTATCAACTGGGGATGGTTGGGTTCTATGCCTGACCTGGAAGATATTGAAAATCCAACCGCATCATTGGCCAGCCAGGTTTTGGCGGAAGATGGCACATTGATGGGGAAATATTATGTTGAGGACAGGATCAATGTGGATTATAAAGATATCAGCAAATATGCCGTTGATGCGCTGGTAGCTACAGAAGACAAAAGATTTTATGACCATAGCGGTATTGATGGTTTTTCTTTAGGAAGGGCATTCTTTTACCTGGGAAGTGAGGGAGGTGCCAGTACCATAACGATGCAAACAGCGAAAAATCTGTTTACAGAAAACTGGAGCACGAAAAATTTTCTACTGAGAAGTATACAGAAACTCAAAGAAGTTATTATTGCCATCAAGCTGGAAAAGAATTTCACGAAGGAAGAGATACTCACACTCTACTTAAATACAGTTGCCTTTGGAGATAATGTGTTTGGTATTCGTAATGCATCCAAGACTTTTTTTCAGAAAGAACCCGACCGTATTAATGTGCAGGAAGCCGCTATCTTAATTGGGATGATCAATGGACCAGGTATCTATAACCCCAGAACAAATCCCAAACGTGCACTTGAAAGAAGAAATCTGGTATTGAACAGAATGGTGAGCAAAAATTTCTTACCCGCGGCCGAAGCCGAGGTATTGAAACGGAAACCCATGGAAACGAATTACAAAAAACTGGATGAAAGCACGGGGCTGGGTCCTTATTTCCGGATGATATTGGGAGAAGACATGAAGAAATGGTGCAAGGAGCATAAGAAGAATAATGGCGACAATTATGATCTCTACCGTGATGGATTAAAAATATATACCACCATCAATCCCAGAATGCAGGAATATGCAGAAAGTGCTGTATCAAAGCATATCAACGCAATGCAAAAACTCCTGAATGCACAGGATAATATCAAAAACGGAAGTGTTTGGAAAGGATATGAAAATGTGCTGGAAGCCGCCATGAAGCAAAGTGATCGGTGGAGAAACCTGAAAAAGGAGGGGATGGATGAAGAGGATATCAAAAAAACCTTTTACAGCCCAACCAAAATGCATGTGTTTGCGTGGAATAAGGCAAGGGGAACAGATACAACCATGACCCCTTATGATTCTATCAAATACCACCGACAGATGTTACAGGCTGGTTTTATGGTGATGAATCCATTAGACGGACAGATCAAAGCCTGGGTGGGGGGTATTGATTTCAAAACCTTTAAGTATGACCATGCCAATATCAATACCAAGAGACAAGTGGGCTCAACCATGAAACCACTTTTGTACAGTCTGGCTATTGAAGAAGCCGGCTTTACACCGAATACAACGGTATATGATGTGCAGCAGAGTTTTGGCGAATATGGAATGGTTCCTGCCACAAATAAAACATGCACCGGAGCAGCTATGCCCATGGCATTGGCATTGGCCAAATCGAGAAACTGCGCAACAGCCTATGTATTGAAGCAATTGGATAACAATGGAAATAATGGGGCCAAAAGACTGGTTGATTTTTTACGTAAATGCGAATTTCAATCAAAGATTCCTGCCTATCCAGCCATAGGGATTGGTGCGGTGGAACTCTCGTTGATTGAAATGATGCAGGGATATAGTATGTTCCCAGGCCGTGGCTTTAATGCCAAACCCATGTATATAACCCGAATCGAAGATAGGAATGGAAATGTACTCGCCACTTTTGTACCCCACAGAAAAGAAGTGATCAGCGATGTTACTGCCTATTCTGTCATCAAAATGATGCAGGGTGTAATGACAAATGGGACCGGTGCAGGCATTGGGAATTTTGATTTGCCTTCCGAGTTGGAAATTGCTGGTAAAACCGGAACCACCAATGATAATAGCGATGCCTGGTTTATGGGATATACACCGCAATTATTAGCCGGAGGTTGGGTAGGTGCAGATGACCGATTTATTCGCTTTAAAACAGAAAGCAAGAATGGAGAAGGGGGAAGAGCAGCCATGCCAATCTGGGCTTATTTTATGAAAAGTGTGGTTGCTGATCCGTATTGCGGACTGGATACCAAACTCACATTTGCGAAACCGGAATCCATGGCCAATGATATCCAGATCAATTTCAACGAAACCGTTCCAATACCCACCGGTGAAGATGAGGAAATGGGCACCAGCAAATCTGGCGATTATGAAGTGCCTGTAAATATTAAAGCAGAAGATATCGGCCCTGAGTCTGATACCAAACTGGATGCGTTAAAAACTCCATTAACCAATCCAAAACAAGGTGATAAGGACACAAAAAAGCCGGGTGATAAACCAGCGGCTTTGCCTACTGATAAAAAACCAAAAGTCGTAATGCCTCCACCAGGCAAAAAACAGGGAGTTGGCAATTAATTGAAGAAATAACCAAAAAATGGAAAGCCTTACCGTCAATACTTTCGTAAAAAATATTCATCAAACTATTGCCTTCTATAAGCAATTGGGTTTTGAATTGACTATGCAGGTTCCCGAAGAAGGAGATGAACTTATTTGGGCCATGCTGATAAACGGCAGCGTAACCATCATGGTGCAAAGCTTTGAGAGTTTAGGCGAGGAACTACCCGGTATCAACAGAAACCAGTCCGGTGGTAGTTTACTATTTTATATAAAACTGAAACAGATCAGGGAGTATTTTGAAAAAATAAAAGACAAAGTGGAAATTATTAAAGGCCTTGAAAAAACATTTTATGGGGCCACAGAATTTACGATCAGAGATATCGATGGTTACCATCTCACTTTCGCTGAGGATGAACCTTAATAACTTCTTTTTCAGAAAACTATTTTTTACAAAGCACCTTTCCAATTAAGATTCAATGAAAGCTGGTGAAACAGGTTACTTTGATAAAAACCTGTCGCATATCGTATATGCATTTTTTTTAAAAGTATCCCCGCTCCCATCGTAAATCCATTCAACCCGCTGGTGATATTATAGGCATTCAGGTCCTGCCTGCGCAAAAAATTATACCCCGCATCTACTTCCAGTTTTTCAGTAAGAAATACCTGGGTAGATAATACCAAATGTGAAAAGATATTTTGTAAAGTAGTATTGCTGTTATAATTAGGGTCGCCCTCCGCAGATCGAAAACTGGTATCATTATAGTAGGTATTCAATTGCTGCAAATGATGCGCGGTAAGCGAAAACTGTATAGGAGCTTTAGCCAATCTTTTGGTGATCCCCATTTCTATGTCAAAAGGCAATTCTTCTTGTGTACTGCCATCATAGGTTTTCAACTGGCTACCCATATTCTTTACAACCATACTTACCTGGATACGGTTAACAGAATCATAATAAGTTACCCCGAAATCAAAAGCCAGAGCAGAAGATCGGTACATGCCATAATTCGAGTTGATATATTTCAGGGTCAGACCATACCAAAATCTTTCATGGTATTGTCTTGATGCCATTACCTGTGCCACATAATCAACCGGATGAAATGTACCCAATATATTTCCGGAAGCATCCGTTTGTGGGATACTCCCATAATCGAAATAATTAACACCCGCTGCAAAATTTGTATGTAGAGAGGATGCGTGCCAGGCACTGGTAAGACTATAATTTCGAATACCTGCTAAAAAGGAATTAAAGGAAGTACTCACCTGCCCATTCATCGAGGGTCTAAGCAAAGCCGGGTCCTGAAAAGCCAATCCCAGGTTGTTTCCAATAGCAGAAATATTCACACCACCCAAAGAAGATAGCTGTGCCTCATTAGGTTGGCCAAGAAAATTGAACACGGTATTCCCGCCCAATGTCTGCGCCGAAACACTACTCCAAAAAAGAATTCCGGTTATCAATACAACAATACCGCGCATGCCTAAGATTATCCTCAAATCTAAGGAGAAGCGATTGAATATTGAATGTTGAATGTAAATGGCTGAATCAGTCAATGGCCAATGACTCAATGACCAATGACCAATGACACTTACACCAATGCCAAATCCACAACCTGTTGCATGGTTTTCACATAATGAAACTGAACACCTTTGATAAAGCTGCTATCAATTTCATTCACATCTTTTTCATTCTGCCAGCAAAGAACAATCTCTTTTAAGCCTGCCCTTTTTGCGGCCAGTATTTTTTCTTTGATTCCCCCTACCGGTAATACCTGGCCACGAAGCGTGATCTCACCTGTCATAGCAAGGAAAGGTTTTACTTTTCTTCCGGTAAATGCAGAAGTCAAAGAGGTAAGCATAGTAATACCGGCACTTGGACCATCTTTGGGTACAGCCCCTTCCGGAACATGGATATGGATATTTTTTTTTGCAAACTCAGCAGGATCGATCCCGAATTTTTTCGCATTTGCCTGTAAATAACTGAGGGCAGTTGAAGCACTTTCTTTCATCACATTACCCAGGTTACCGGTCAGTTTCAACTCTCCTTTTCCGTCAGCCAATATGGTTTCAATAAATAAAATATCACCGCCAACATAGGTCCAGGCAAGGCCAACTGCCACTCCGGGCATATTAGCCGTTTTATAAATTTCATTACTATATCGGGATTGCCCTAAAATCTTTTCTACATCAGCAATGGTAATATTTGATTTCAATTTGCCTTTCGTAGCCAGTTCTTTTGCCTGGAATCGCATAATGGAAGCAAGCTGTCTGTCAAGTTCCCTGACACCACTTTCACGTGTATGACTTTCAATTACTTTCTCCAATACATTATCATTGATACGGAAATTCACATTTGCCAAACCATGCGCTTCTTTTTGTTTGGGCACCAGATGACGTTTGGCTATCTCCACTTTTTCTTCAATCGCATATCCGCTAAGATCAATAATCTCGAGTCGGTCGCGCAAGGCAGGTTGAATATTCTGTATATTATTGGCAGTAGCAATAAACAATACTTTGCTCAGATCATATTCCAGTTCCAGGTAATTATCGTAAAAACTATTATTCTGTTCAGGATCCAATACTTCCAATAATGCAGAAGAAGGATCGCCCCTGAAGTCAGCGCCAATTTTATCAATCTCATCCAGTATCATTACAGGGTTAGATGATTTGCATTTGCGGATATTCTGGATAATTCTACCCGGCATGGCGCCAATATAGGTTTTACGGTGACCGCGTATTTCACTCTCATCATGCAGACCGCCTAAACTTACCCGAACATATTTTCTACCAATGGCATGCGCAATAGATCTGCCCAACGAAGTTTTTCCGATACCGGGAGGTCCGAGAAAACAAAGGATCGGGCTTTTCATATCCCCTTTTAATTTTAATACCGCGAGGTATTCCAATATCCGGGTTTTGATTTTACCCATACCATAATGATCTGCATCCAGCACTTTCTTGGCATTTTTCAAATCATAATTATCAGAAGTATAATCCAGCCAGGGCAGATCGAGCATCAGGTCTAAATGATTGTATACAACCGAATAATCAGGAGTAGTAGGATGCATTCTTTCCAGCTTTGCAATACCGCTTTTAAAAAGAACTTTGGCAGCTTCGGGCCATTTTTTGCCCTCTGCTTTTTTCTTCATTTCATTGATCTCTCTTTCGTTGGTATCGCCACCCAGCTCATCTTTGATACTTTTCAATTGCTGCTGCAGAAAATAATCGCGCTGTTGCTTATCAATTTCTGTTCGGGTTTTATTGGTAACCTTATCTTTTAATTCGGCAAACTGCAGTTCCTTCTGTAATACAAAGATTAATTGCTCAGCCCGCTGATGAATATCATTCATCTCCAGTAAACTTTGTTTTTCAGTCAGTTCACTGTTTAGGTTACTGCTTACAAAATTGATCAGGAAAGAAGGGTTCTCAATATTTTTCAGAATAATCGACGCCTCCGTTGGCATATTAGGCGAAAGCTGGATAATCTGGCCAGCCAGATCTTTGATGCTACTGATATACGCATCAAAATTTTCATTTACCGGAATAACATCATCAGGAAATAATTCAATTGACGCTTTAAAATAAGGATCATCGCTTACAATTTTCCTGAGTGTAAAACGCTTTTTTCCCTGAATAATAATGGTAGTACCCCCATCTGGCATTTTGATCAGTTTCACAATCTTAGCCACGGTACCTATTTCACAAAGATCGCCGGCCGCCGGTTCCTCAATATTCACATCTTTCTGTGCCAGTACACCAATCAGTTTATCCGATTTATAGGCATCATTTACGGCTTTAATACTCTTATCCCTTCCCACAGTAATGGGCAATACTACCCCGGGAAAAAGTACCGTATTACGTAAGGGAAGTATTGGCAAAATATCCGGAATTACCTGGTTTTTATCCTGCTCGGTCTCATGCTCATTAATAGGTATTATGGGCATAAAATCCATATCCTCTTCCGATCTGAAAAACAATTTATCCTTTACCATATGCTATCATCTTTAGCCAAAATGGCATACTACCATTCCGGAATTGTCTAAAATAAGTGGCACAAATTAGGTCAATATTGATGCCATCAGTCCCGAAAACGGGAATTTGGTACAAACTGGCACAAAAAAATCCTCCCGTTTTAGCGGGAGGACCTTGTCTGCCGTTAAGCAGAATTCTTACAATAAGTAATATAAAGTAATCAAGTACTTATCAATTACATTTTGGTCTTAGTAGTATCTGCTTTTTTGGTGGTGTCCATAGCAGCTTTCTTGGTAGTGTCCATTTTAGTGGTGTCCATGGCAGCTTTAGGGCTGTCAGCTTTTGCTTCTTTGTTCTCACCATTGTTACAGGCAGCCATAAAACCAGCTACAGCTAAGATTGCGAATACTTTTTTCATTTGTACTTGTTTTTTTAGGGTTATAATTGGGCGCAAAGATAATATTCCCTTTGATCTTTGCAAGTTTTGACAGTTTTTTTTATTTTTTCCGGAAAAAGATCCTGATTGGCACCCCGGTAAACTTGAAATTTTCCCGCAATTTGTTCTCCAGATAGTTCTTATAGGGGGTCTTAATATCATCCGGGTAATTGGTAAAAAATGCAAAAGAAGGCACCGGAGTAGGTAATTGGGTCACAAACTTGATCTTGATCGGATTTCCACGTACCACCGGGGCATGATAGGCTTCCACGGCTTTCAGCATGGCATCATTCAGCTTGGAGGTAGGCACTTTCTTATGCCGGTTCTCATATACTTCCAGTCCCAGTTCTATCGCTTTGAAAATCCTGGTTTTTTCCTTTACTGAAATAAATACGATTGGCACATCCGTAAAAGGGGCCAGTTTCTGTTTTAAGGCTTTTTCGTAATCCCTGGCAGTATTGGTATCTTTTTCGATCAAATCCCATTTATTCACCAAAATCACCACGCCCTTGCCTTTTCTTACGGCAAGACTAAAAATGGTGATATCCTGTGCGGTTACTCCTTTATCGGCATCCAGTACAATCAAACAAACATCGGCATCATCCATGGCTTTGATGGCCCGTATGATGGAATAGAACTCCAAATCATCTTTTTCTTTGCTTTTCTTTCGAATACCCGCCGTATCAATCAATACAAATTCCTTCTGAAACAGGTTATAATGGGTGTGGATACTATCCCTGGTGGTGCCTGACACATCGCTTACAATGGTTCTTTCCTGACCTATCAGCGCATTTAATAAAGAAGATTTACCTACGTTGGGCTGACCAATAATGGCAAATTTCGGCAGGTCTGATTCTCGCATAGCCGCTTCCACATCCTCAGCTGTAATGGGCTCGGTAACCGCATCCAGCAATTCTCCGGTACCGCTACCTGAAATACTACTGATAAAGAAATTATTTTTGAAGCCCAAAGAATAAAATTCGGTTGCCTCTAGTTCCCTGGTCCCATTATCCACTTTATTTACGACAACATATACCGGTTTCTTACCTCTACGCAGCATATCTGCCATAGCTTCATCTAAATCAGTAATGCCTGTTGCTACATCTACCATGAATATAATAGAATCGGCTTCCTCAATGGCAATCCGAACCTGTTTGCGTATCTCTGTCTCAAAAATATCATCACTGGCGGGCACAAAACCGCCTGTATCAATCAGGTTAAAAACCTTCCCGTTCCAGTCGGCCAAACCATACTGCCTGTCGCGGGTAACCCCGCTGATATCATCCACAATGGCTTTCCGCTGTTCCAGAAAACGATTAAATAAGGTGCTCTTACCCACATTGGGTCTCCCTACAATAGCAACTGTATAACTCATATTCTTTGATCCTGTAAAGGATATTTAATTCTAAAAAAATCAATCAAACCATTCAACAATGCATCCATGAAACAATTAAATCGTCCTACTTATACCCATACTCCTTCAACTGCAATTCATTATCTCTCCACTTAGGTCTCACTTTTACAAACAGTTCCAAAAATACTTTTTGTTGAATAAACGCCTCAATATCCCTTCTCGCCAACATGCCTACCTGTTTAATCATACTCCCTCTATCACCAATAATGATTGCTTTTTGGGTTTCCCTGTTAACTATGATATCGGCTTGAATTTTTACAATATTTTCTTTCTCTTTGAATTCATTCACCATGACTGCTGTATGGTAAGGTATTTCATCTCCAAACAACTCATAGATCTTCTCCCGAATCATTTCTCCCACAAAAAACTTAGTAGGCAGATCGCTTAAATCCTCTTCGCTGTAAAATGGATCTGCTTCCGGAAGAAATCCCATAATAGCCGCCAGCAATTTATCGAGGTGCACATTTTCCAAAGCGGAAATTTTTACCAGCTGCTTGCAATATGCTTTGTCTGCAAAAAAACTTTCTGCCAGTTTGATTTTTCCATTAGCGGCCTGGTCAATCTTATTTAATACCACAATACAAGGCACTTTTAAACGAAGGGCCTGGAATATGGCATCACATTCTTCAAAGTTTTCATTGGCATCTACCAGTAAAAGAGCAACATCCGCATCTTCCAATGCACTTTTTACCGAACCCATCATTTTCTCGTGTAGCTTATACCTGGGATCGATGATACCCGGTGTATCAGAAAAAATGATCTGGTATTCGCCCGGTTTATTCAGAAATGCCTTGATACGGTGACGGGTGGTTTGCACTTTGGGCGAAACAATAGCCATTTTTTCCCCAATGAGTGCATTGAGTAAAGTGCTTTTGCCTGCATTGGGGCGACCAAATATGTTGACAAATCCAGATTTCACAAAGGAAAATTAGCAATAAGTAATCAGCAATCAACCACTAGCAATGAATCCGACAAGAAAATGGCTCCGAAATTCGGGGAGAGCTATACATTCGAAAAAATTGTTAATTGTTAATCATTAACTGTTAATTAAAAAAGGCCCTATCGGGCCTTTGGTTGCGAGGGAAGGGATCGAACCTCCGACCTTCGGGTTATGAGCCCGACGAGCTACCGCTGCTCTACCTCGCGATGTATTGGGGTGCAAAAGTAGTGCCGGGAGGGTAAGCTTCCAAATCTTATTTTAAAACAGGAAAAGAGGGGGTGTAATTAATTATTAATTGTCTTCCGCTCTATGTTTTATCGTAGCTCCGCCACTCGTACTGATCTCCCTGATCAATCCTGTGCCTTTATAAAAAATACTGCTTCCGCCACTGGCACCCGCATTGAGTTCTTTATTAACGGTGATATTGATATTGGATGCGCCACTGGCATCAATCTTGGCATGATCCGTTTTCAGATCGTAACATTTCATGGTGCAGGCACCGCTGGCATCAATGGTTGCTTCTTTGGCTGTTCCATTGATTCTCATATTGGATGCTCCGGTGGCTTCCAGATGCAGTCGGGCTACATTCACAGTTCCGGAAAAATCACTCGCACCGGATAATTCGATTTTCAAGTCCTCCACCTTAATCGCCGATGTTGTTTTTAGATTACAGGCACCGGATGCCTCAACTCGGTTCAGACTTTTGAAAGTCACATAAGCTTTCATCTTATTATTTCCCCATATTTTCCAGTTCAATCCTTTCCCATCCAAATAGATATGCAGGGTATTGCCTTTTACTTCTGTACGGATCCTTGTACGGATATCATCAGAGGAGGCACTTATGGCAACTGCTTCTTCATTACCCTGGGACAGATACAGATCGATAGCACCGGAAACCTCTATGGCTGAAAAAGAACTGATTTGGCGCACTTCGGCATTGGCATCCACCACTATATTCTTTTCATTCTGGGCATAAATAGCGGGTAAACTGAATAAGAGTACCAGGACTATATAAAATCTCTTCATGATAAATGCTTTATACTGTAACGGTTGCAAAGAAATAAAGTTACAGTTGTGTTGCTTATTCTGAATGCCTATTTTTGCAAAAGATTTTTCCTCGGGGTGCTCTACCGCTATTAGCGGAAAGGCTGAGATAATACCCGTTGAACCTGAACAGGGTAATTCCTGCGAAGGGAAGGTGTACATTTTTGTAGTCCCTCTCCATTAGCTATTCCCTGTTCCCATTTGTAAACTTTTAAAACGTAAAAAATGAAAAAGTTTTTGGGAACAACCCTGCTTTTATTAGCAGTCACCTATGCTTTCACACAAAACAAGGTTCAGGGTATCATTACCGAACCGGATGCAAAAACCCCTGTGGCCGGGGCTATTGTAAAATTGAATGGCCGACAAACCATCGCCGACGACAAAGGTGAGTTTCGTTTTGATAGGATACTTGCCGGCAGCTATGAGATTACGGTAAGCAGTCTGGGTTTTAAAACTTACCAGCAAACCGTTTCTATTGGCAGTAATGCAAACCTGCTGATGATTTCATTAACCCCGATATCACTGTTTTTGCAGCCATTAGAATTAAAATCAGTGAGAGCATCCGACAGGGCTCCTTTTGCTAAAACCAATATTGGTAAAGAAGAAATCAGCCGGAATAATCTTGGCCAGGACATCCCCTATCTGTTAGACCAGACCCCTTCGGTAGTAGTGAATTCAGATGCGGGGAATGGTGTAGGATATACCTACCTGCATATTCGTGGAAGTGATGCCACCCGAATCAATGTAACCCTGAACGGGATTCCGTATAATGATGCAGAAAGTATGGGCACGTATTTTGTTGACCTGCCCGATTTTCTTTCATCGGTAAATAGTATACAGGTACAGCGAGGCGTAGGCACTTCTTCAAATGGTGCCGGTGCTTTCGGGGCAAGCTTAAACCTTTCTACCAATGAGTTTATAGAGAAAGCCGGTGGTGAAGTCAACAATAGTTTCGGATCATTTAATACCTGGAAAAATACAGTTAAAGCTTCCAGTGGATTGATTGATGATCATTTTACGTTTGATCTGCGTTTGAGCAGGATTACCAGCGATGGTTATATCGACAGGGCTACCAGTAACCTGCAATCCTTTTATTTTAGTACCGCTTATCTGAATAAAAATTCTTCATTACGACTCAATATATTTTCAGGCAAAGAAAAAACGTATCAGGCCTGGTATGGGGTACCTGATTATGAACTGGCTACTGATAGAACCTATAACCCCGCAGGAATGGAGAAACCGGGTAGTCCCTATGCTAATCAAACCGACAATTATACCCAAACCCATTACCAGCTTTTTTTCAACCACTCATTCAATACAAAATGGTCGTTCAATACTGCTTCCTTCTTAAGCAGGGGTAAAGGGTATTATGAAGAATATAAATCGGCACAGGCGTTTGCAGATTATGGATTACCTAATTATATGCAAGGTGCAACTACCATCGACACAACTGATCTGGTAAGACAAAGATGGCTGGATAATTATTTCTATGGGCAGATTGCATCACTGCAGTATAAAGACAGTAAAGATGAATTGAGTTTTGGTGGTGGAATAACCAAATACGATGGTAAGCATTATGGAAATATTACCTGGTTACAATATGGCAGTCCCCCGCCCGGTTATCGGTATTATGATTACCCGGCTACCAAAACGGATGGTAATTTTTATACCAAATGGCAACATAAACTCAGTACCCATTGGTTAAGTTTTATTGACCTGCAATATCGCCATGTATATCATGACATGAATGGGTTTGAAGGCAACCCTACACTACATATCACCCGCAGTTTCGATTTTGTAAATCCAAAAGCAGGTATTACCTATACCAAAAACGGGTTACAGGCATTTTTGAGTTATGCCATCGGAAATAAAGAACCTAATCGTGATGATTTCCAGGCAAGTCTTGCTTCTCAACCCAAACAGGAAACCTTGCAGGATCTGGAACTGGGGATTGAGAAAAAAACAAACAACTGGCATTATGGGGTAACCGCCTATTATATGTACTATCATAACCAGCTGGTATTAACCGGACAGATCAATGATGTAGGATCTTATACACGCACCAATGTTCCCAATAGCTATCGTACCGGACTAGAATTTCAAGCAGGTACAGTTATTACCAAATGGATGAATATAGCGGCTAACCTCACATTGAGTAAGAATAAGATTTCTTCTTTTACAGAATACATCGACAATTATGATAACGGTTTACAAAATCCGGTAGCACATACCAATACGAATATTTCTTTTTCTCCATCCGTAATCGGAGGAGGAAGTATTAATTTTTTACCCTTGCCCAATCTGGAATTAGGTTTGATCAGTAAATATGTAAGCAAACAATACATGGACAATAGCCAGAATGAAGCCAGAAAACTGAATGATTATTTTGTAGAAAATCTACGAATAGGCTATACCCTAAAGAGTAAATTCATAAAGGAATGGCATATTGTGGGACAGGTATACAATCTCTTTAACAGAAAGTATGAGCCGAATGGCTATACGTATGAATTTATCAATAATAATACCCTGAATACCCAAAACTGGTATTATCCAATGGCAGGCACCAATTTCATGCTCGCATTGAATCTTGTGCTATAAACACAGGTATTCTGGAATGTAAAAAGGCCAACATCTGCCGAATGAATTTGTCTCTTAGTAAATCACCAGTATCTCCTTATATTATTGATATAACAGAGATACTGGTGAACTATAAGATGCGAAAAATATCTGAAGAATAAACTTGAACGCGGGAATCAAATACTACGTAACAAATAATTCAATTTGTTTTATTTGGCAATTTTCTCCTGCCATGCCAGCATTCCGCCGGTAACATTGATGGTGTTTTTAAAACCCATGGTATCCAGTATCAAACAAGCCTGGCCGCTTCGGTTACCACTCCTGCAATATACATACACAGGTTCCTCTTTAAAATCCTCGATCTCATCCACCTGCATGGTTTGTACTTTCCCAAGGGGCAACAATAATCCCCCAATATTAAAATCCGCATGCTCGTGAGGTTCTCTCACATCCACCAGATGAATCGATTCACCCGAATCCAATTTCGCTTTCAGTTCCTCAACAGTAATGGTTTGCATAGTTATTCTTTATTATTTTACTGAATACTTACTACTTATTATTTGCTCCCGGAATCGAATCCCTCACCGGCGCCGTGCTACTGATATAGACATCCATGACCTGTCCCTGTTTGATCTTATTCGGTATTCGCAAGCCATCTACACCTAAAGAATCTGAAAGAACAGCAGGTGTTTGTCTGATTACAAATGAAGTTGCTGAATCTTTGATTGCGCCTACCGGAACAATAGAGCCAATGCTTACACTGATACCGGATAAATAATTTCTGGCTTCATCCAAAGTCATACCCACTACATCCGGAACATTCATATCCGATCCACCAATCCCATTCCCCAAAACAAAACTAATCACAGTACCGATAGGTATCTTTGTACCGGGTTTGATAGGTTCATTATTATACAATTGCTCCAATACCGAATTACGGGCAATATCCGGACGATAGCTGATTTCTCCCATTTTCAAACCCAGACTAATCAGGTACATTTCTGCGCTTTTTACTGAGAAACCTGCCAGGTTAGGCATTTCAACTTGTGGTGGAATCGTGCGATTGATGGTAAGATAAATGGTGCGCCCGGATTTTACGGTTGCATCTGCTTCGGGTGTCTGGCGCAAAACTGCCTGTTTGGCTACACTATCTACATATAAGGAATCCTGTATTACTACATCAAAACCTTTATCCTCCAATATCTTTTTGGCAGCAACCATATTTTGCCCCATCACAGAAGGTACTTTCTCCGTTTTTCCATAGCCTGTTAACCAGGATAAAGAACCAAAAAATAATAACATCAGAATGACCACCAGCCCTAACCCTGCCAGCATATTTACCCAAAGTGGTTTGTCTGTTATGAATTTAAACACGAAATAGTTTTTTATTATTTAGTTCAGTTGATTTTGTAATTGGCTTTGCTTTTAGCTATTAGCAGTTGGCTATTGGCTTTTTAGACTGATTTCTCTGCTAAGATACTCTAATTTCAAACCTAATGAAAAGCCTGTTCAATCACTGCAGAATAAAAGTCTTTCAGTAACCAACCCATGGCCCGAACCTGTTGTGGGATTACACTATGTTCGCTTTGTCCGGGTACCGTATTCACTTCCAGCATAAATGGCTGTTGGGTAGCAGTGTCATAAATAAAATCAATTCTTACTACCCCTCTGCAATTCAGAACTTCATATACTCTTTTCACAGCAGATTCCAGTTTTTCTTTCATGGAAGCATCTATCTGGGCAGGCGTTTGTTCCTCACTCTTTCCCTGGTATTTGGCTTCAAAATCAAAGAATTCATTATGGGTAATGATTTCAGTAATTGGCAATACCATAATCTCGCCTTTGTTTTTAAATACACCTATTGTAAATTCTCTACCGCTGATAAATTCTTCAATCAATATCTGATTATCCTCTTTAAAAGCTTTCTCAAGTGCTGCTGCTAATTCTTCTGTTTTGTTTACTTTACTCATCCCAATACTACTACCCCCATTATTAGGCTTTACAAATACAGGCAATTGTAATTGTTTCAAAATATCAGCAGGCGAAACAGGTGTATGTTTAAAAAGATGCAATGATTTGGCTACATGAATACCTGCAAAAGCTGCAACCGCTACAGTATATCTTTTATTAAAAGTAAGTGCAGAAGTAGCTGCATCGCAACTTGTATAAGGCAGGTTAAGCATATCAAAATATCCCTGCAGTTTTCCATCTTCACCCGGGGTACCATGAATGCATAGTAATACAGCGTCAAAATGAACAGGATTTCCATTGTCCATTACAGAAAAATCATCCCTATTCACTTTTGTTTTCTCGCCATGTACCGGTTCATACCACCAACCGCTAGCATTAATATCTATGCGATACACAGCGTATTTATCTGTATCAATATTATTCCCAACAGTAACCGCACTTTTATAACTAATCTGGGCTTCCCCACTCAATCCTCCGGTAACCAGGGCAATTCTTTTTTTCATGATTTTTTATTGATTAGCAAATATAGGGAGAGAAATCTTTGGGGCGGGGTTTGGCTGATAGCTATTGGCTATTGGCTTTTAGCTTTGTTTGGATATTATAGAGAATGATCGGTACTAATTATTTTTTGACTTTCTTTCATGTTACACCTATCAAAGCCAACAGCTAGCAACCAATTGCCAGTCGACAGTAGCCAAAAAAAAGGTGAAGACACGCCCGTATCTTCACCCAATTCTTAGCAGGAAATATCACCCGCTGTTGTAAATTTTGCCTTGAAGGCAAGAATTATGAAAACTTCCGTTTTACAGTATAAAGATAAACTCTATTACTATTTTTTGCAAGCTTTTGACAGGATTTTTTTATCCTTCGGACGTTCTAAATCAGATATGCATTCTGTCTTTTTTGGCCAGCAGTTGGTCAACTGTTTCGTGATACATTTCATCAGGTACACAACAATCTACCGGACAAACTGCTGCACACTGGGGTTCTTCATGAAAACCCTGGCATTCTGTGCATTTATTGGGGGTTATGTAATAAGTGTCTACGCTTACAGGTGCAAAACGCTGATCGGTAGTAACTACGGTTCCGTCTAAAAGGGTAAAACTTCCTTTTACAGTGGTTCCATCTGAAATTGACCATTCAACGCCACCCTCATAAATAGCGTTATTTGGACATTCGGGCTCGCATGCGCCACAGTTGATACATTCTTCTGTAATTTTGATTGCCATACAATATGGTTTTGATGGGTTAGTGAATCTACATTTGCTGATCCAAAAATACGACTGACAAATGATTTTACAAGAACGAATTACATTAATAAATCAATTAGGCCAATATATGCTCGGGAACGAGGAAAATTGGCTGGCCATCCAGGATAGGGCTTACCGGGAAAATCAATGGTTTATTCCCGATTTTATCCAACAATCTGTTCAGAATATTGCTAACCGCTTCCTGCAAAAAGACCTGTTAGCTGATTGGGTTGCTGGGTATGGGGTTCCGGACAGTCCCTTACACCCAAAAACGGTAGGATTGGTGATGGCTGGAAATATCCCCCTGGTGGGTTTTCATGATTTTTTATGTGTTTTTATCAGTGGACATTCCTCGCTGATCAAAACATCCTCAAAAGATGAGATTTTGATCAAACACCTGGTTCAAAAGCTGATTGAATGGGATGTTCGGGTGCAGGACAGGGTTGCTTTTGCTGAAAGATTAAATGGATGCGATGGCTATATTGCCACCGGCAGCAATAATTCAGGCAGGTATTTCGATTATTATTTTGGTAAATACCCCCATATCATACGTCGTAACCGTACTTCTGTTGCTGTATTAGACGGAAAGGAAACCCCCAAAGAATTACAGGCATTGGCCTCCGATATCCAACTCTATTTTGGATTGGGCTGTCGGAATATTACACAACTCTATGTTCCCGAAGGGTATGATTTTATTCCATTACTGGATGTGTTAAAATCTTATGACTATTTTATGGACTACCATAAATACAAACATAATTTCGATTACCATCTTGCGCTTCTGATTATGGGTAACAAGTACTATATGTCGAATGAATCCATCATCCTGACTGAAAATATTTCAGCATTTTCTCCGGTTAGCCAGGTGCATTATCAGTTCTATAAAGACAAAGCGTCAGTATTGGAAAGTTTACGTGGAAACTCAGATATACAATGCATAGTGAGTCACGAAAACACCCCATTCGGAACAGCCCAAAGTCCATCCTTAACCGATTACGCCGATGGAGTAGACACCATGGAGTTCCTCAGAAATCTTTAATAATTCAACCATTGAGCCATTTAACAATTCAACCCTATTCCCCTCTAGTCATTTAACATTTATTATCAGTAATGCCTTAATAACTCCCCAAAAATCCACGTATATTACATACCCTTTCTACCCCCATCTACGAGGATTGCCGTAAATTATTTGTTAAATGGTGATGAGGAGTGAACTGTCAATTAAACAGGTTCGTTTATTTGCTATCAGAAAGGCATATAATTTGAACTCACCGTATTAAATTCTTAAAAGAAATGACAATGAATCTGAAAAACGTAATTGCCGTTGTGGCCATCAGCGCTACCACCGCCGTTTTTAGTGTGTGGGGCTATGGCAAGTATATTCAGCATCAAACGGCAGGCATACAGGAATCGGGTAAATTACCGGTTAATTATGCAGGTTTCTTTGGAAAAGATATTGCGCCCGGTGGTCCGGTAGATTTTACACCCGCTGCCACCAGTGCTACACCTGCTGTAGTGCATATCAAAACTCGTACAAAAGCTCGTCAGGTAAGTAATTCCCAGTCTCAGCAACGTCAGCGCAATCCATTCTCTGATCTTTTCGGAGATGATTTTGATGGTTTCTTTGGCGGGCCAAGGGTAATACCCGAACAACGCGCAAGCGGTAGTGGGGTAATTATTACGGAAGATGGCTATATCGTAACCAATAACCATGTGGTGGATGGTGCCGACGAGATCAATGTTACCCTTGCTAATAAAAAATCTTACAAAGCAACTGTAGTGGGTACCGATCCCAATTCTGATATCGCCGTTATCAAGATAGAAGGCAAGAGCCTGCCCTATCTGGTATATGGCAATAGTGATGATGCCAAACTGGGTCAGTGGGTTTTGGCCATCGGATATCCTTTGAGTCTCGATGTAACGGTTACAGCAGGTATCGTTAGTGCCAAATCAAGGTCCATTGGTGTTAACGACAAGCCCAATGGCGCTGCTATTGAATCCTTTATTCAAACAGATGCTGCCGTTAATCCGGGTAATAGCGGTGGTGCCCTTATCAATACCAGCGGAGAACTGATTGGTATCAATTCAGCCATTGCCTCTCCTACCGGTTCTTATGCGGGATATTCTTATGCTATCCCGGTAAACATCGTTAAGAAAGTAGTAACCGATATCGTAAAATTCGGTACTGTTCAAAGAGCGTATATCGGTATCCAATATCCAAAAGAAAATTTAACCGATGACCAGAAAAAAGACCTGGGTCCGGGTTATAAAGAAGGTGAGGGCGTTTATGTATTAGATGCCCCAGCCGAAGGTGCAGCCGCTGTTGCAGGAATTAAAAAAGGAGATATTGTTACCAAATTAAATGGGGTAAGTATTTCCGGCGGACCAGAATTACAGGAACAGGTTGCCCGTTACAAACCAGGTGATAAAATTTCATTAACCTATGTGCGTGATAGTAAAGAATCTACTGTTAACCTTGTTCTGAAAAATAAAGCAGGGAATACCGCAGTTGTAAAATCAACCGGTATTATCGATAAATTAGGTGCGGAACTGGCTGCTATTGATAGCAAAACTGCCAGCGCCAATAATATTGCCGGTGGTATACTGGTGAAAAAAATCGGGGAAGGTCTTCTCAAGAAAACTAGAATGCAGGAAGGTTTTATCATTACCAGTGTTAACGACCAGGAAATCAAAACCATCGCCGATCTCGATAAAATACTTTCTATCAACAAAGGAAGAAAAGTGAAAATTGAAGGTATCTATCCAGGCTTCGAAAGCACGTATCCTTATCCTTTGGATTTGAGCGACGTGGAGTAGGGCAATTGGTAATTAACTATTAAGAATTATAGCCCATCTCTAAAACAGAAGCGTGTCATTATGAATAATGACACGCTTCTGTTTTATTACCCATCCAAACTGTGCCTTGGTGTGCTTTCCAAATTCATTACGTTTAATCGCCCTACCCAATAATTATTAATTGCTTTTCAAACTGTACACAAAATACTCTCCTCCCTGCAACTCAAATACCTGTTTCCCCGAAAAAGTAAACTGTACCCCGGAGAAGATATTTTGAAATGTTCCGCTTAACCAGGGATTATCTATTTCAATATGAATACGATCGTCTTTGGAAATATTTAGCAGAACCAGTACACAATCTTTTCCTTTCTTTCTGATAAATGCAATTAATCGATTGGCATGCTCGCCGGTAGGAAGAATAAAAGTTTCTCCCTCCATGATTGCAAGATTGGATTTTCGGAAAGAGAGTAAGGTTTCATAAAAACGAGCCATTTCCAGTGGCTGGTTCCATTGAATCGGGTCCTTATCAAAAAATTTCAGCCGTTTTAGATTCGGACTTTCCTGTCCGCTGTAAATTAATGGCATACCCTGCCAGGTGCAGGTAAACACAGCCCATGCTTTGGCAGCGATTCCATATTTTTCATATTCAGTACCATTCCAACTATTCTCATCATGGTTGGCAGTAAAAAATAATTTTTGTGCGCCTTCAGGGTATTGTGTATAGCCGTGTAAAACATTCCAAACATCCTGTAAACTATTATTGCCTTTTACCTGGCTCTCGGTGGCGTGCATCCATGCCCAGGCATAACTGGTATCAAATACCGTATGGTAGTCCACCACTTCGCATTCAGCCAGCCAGAACAGGGGTTTCAATGTATCACAGGATTCCCTTGCCTGTTTCCAGAAATCAAGTGTAACCAGGTGAGCCATATCGCAACGAAATCCATCGATATCACATTCAGTGATCCAGTAACGCATGGCCTCGATCATAGCCTGGCGCATATCCTGGTTAGAGTAATTAAGATCAATCACATCTTTCCATCCATTCTTTTCCGTAAAATTTCCCTGCTCATCGTGAATATACCAGTCGGGATGTTCGGTTGTCCAATGATGATCCCATCCCGTATGATTAGCCACCCAGTCGATAATCAGCTTGAGTCCCAATGCATGAGCCTGTTTCACCAAAGCTTTCAAATCATCCAATGAACCATATTCGGGATTGATAGTAGTATAGCTGCTGCAGGCATAATAACTACCCAGACTGCCCAATCGTTCTTTCACACTAATGGGTGTGATGGGCATCAGCCAGATGATATCAATACCCATTTCTTTTAAACGGGGTAAATGGTGGGCAAAACTGTTGAAACTGCCTTCCAATGTGTATTGCCGGATATTCACTTCATAAATACTGGCGGCTTTTGCCCATGCTACTGTAGAAAATTGTTTGCTCATATTGGTTAGTATCCTTACAAATAAATAGATTTATAAAATATGCACATGAACGGTGAACCCAAACTGGAAAGAAAGATAAGTCTTTTACAGGCCACAGCCATCAATATGACCGATATGGTAGGCATTGGTCCCTTCGTTGTGCTGAGTGTGGTGGCGCAAACATTAAATGGTCCCTGGTTTTTATATGCCTGGATAGCCGGTGCCATATTATCTTTTATTGATGCCATGATCTGGAGCCAGTTGGGGGCTACCTATCCGTTGGCCGGTGGCAGTTATAATTTTTTGAAAGAAGGGTTCGGTCCTAAATGGGGGAAGCTGATGAGTTTCCTGTTTGTGTGGCAGACTATGATACAGGCACCCCTGGTCATTGCTTCAGCGGCTATTGGTTTTGCACATTATTTTGGATTCCTGTTACCGCTTAGTA
>CAIWKU010000298.1 GCA_903913355.1 uncultured Bacteroidota bacterium
GTTATTTTCCCTTCTTTTTTTCCGCTGCGCATATTTTCCTTGATCACTTTTACCCTAACGGTATCGCCATTGAGAGCGGTATTAAAATCGCCGGGTTTTACCAGCACATCACCCGGGGTATTATCTACCACAACATAACCCATACCGGAGCGGGTTACTTCGAGTTTACCTTTCAGGGTAAGTTGTGCGGTTATTTTTGATTTTGATTTTTGTTTTGATTTCTTTTTGTTCATAAAACGGGGTTGAAGCTAAAGTTCCTGATAAAATCAGTTACCAGCTCATTAAATTGTTCACCTTCCTCAAACAGGAAGCGATGGCGTATGGGTAAAACATACATAGGTAAACTGGCCAGTTCTTCTGTGAATTTGGCAAGTCTTACTGCGTCTTTTTCTGTGGTGAGTATGAGTTTGTCTTTTGCATGAATATCAGTAAAAATCTGTTTGATTTCATTCAGATCATCAATAGAAAAAATATGGTGATCTGAATAATCCTGCTGATAATACGTATGCGATTTTTCGAGTAAGTATTCTTTTAAAAGTTTGGGGTTGGCTATTCCACATACCAATAATACTTCATCTCTCGGGGTAAGATGCCATTCATCCCCGATATTAAAAATATGATAGGGCGTACCATATTCAATGGTGGTAAAAAATACTTTTTGTGTAGCAGTTGGCCGTAACTGGCGAATAATTCTTTGCTTTTTTTCCGGAGAAATGTTTTCCGGGCATTTGGTTACGATAATCAGTTGGGCTCTTTTGGCAGAAGCACGCTGGTCTCTCAGATCCCCGGTAGGCAGAAAAATATCCTGGGAATACAAATTGCTGTATTCGGTTAAGAGAATGTTTAATCCCGCTTTTACTGATCGGTGCTGAAATGCATCATCCAAAATAATTGCCTGCAAACCTGGCACATCCTGTAAAAGATGGGGAATCCCTACGATTCTTTCTTCACAGGAAGCCACCGCAATTTCGGGGAACTTGATATGAAATTGCATGGGTTCATCACCAATTTCTAATGCGGTAGTATATTCGTTTGCAAGGGCATAGCCTTTTGTTTTGCGTTTGTATCCCCTGCTGAGGGTAGCTATTTTAAAATCTTTTCGCAGTTGCCTGATCAGGTATTCTACCATGGGCGATTTACCGGTTCCACCCACAGCCAGGTTTCCTACACAGATAATGGGGAAATTAAACTCGGCCGATTTCAGGTATTGCTTATCAAACAAATAATTGCGGATAATAATGATCAGTCCGTATAGGATAGCCAACGGCAGCAGTAAAACACGGAATGATTTAAGGAATATCGTGTTAAAATTCATAGATATGTTGCGGTGTGATACAGAAAGATAAAGGTACGTCAAATTGATCTGTATCGGTGATCTTCTCAACGGGATCAAAATACGAAAACCCTATCTTAACAATATCTTTTCTGCATTGGGCAAGGTATCTGTCATAAAACCCTTTTCCATATCCTACCCGGAATCCTTTTTTATCACAAACCAGCATCGGTACCAAAACGAGATCAACCTGTTCAGGAGGTATCACAGATCCTTCCTTTGGTTCTGTAATGCCCCATGCGTTTGTTCTGTATATAGTTTCTTCATGGATGGCTACTGCGTTCATTTCATGGGTAAGGGTATTCGTAACCGGATAAGCGATATTGAGACCCGGAACCATATACCGCAAATAACCAGTAAACAAATGAGTATTCGGTTCGGCAGTATTTTCTATGGGCCAATAGGTGAATAGCGTATGGACTGTTTCGTAATTAAACTGCTGAAATTGTAATAATAAAAGATCATCCATACGAAACCTTTCTTTTGGTTCTATGGATTTGCGTTTACGTAAATACTCTTCTCTCAAAACATTTTTTGTCATCTTACCACTTGAGGTGTACTAGTAAAGATTCTTTTATTTTCTCTGCCTGCTCATGAATGCTTGTTTTCGTCAGCTCTTTCATTGCCGGAATACTGCCTATGGAAGGATATCCGCTCCATGCAACAATTTCCTCTTCATAGCTAAGGTAATCATCATTGAATATCCAGCCGGCAACATTCAATCCCAGGTATCGGCAATAATTAGCGGTAAGCAAGGAATGATTAATACTTCCGAGGTAATTCCTACTCACAAGTATCAGTTTTGCGTTTAGTTCCTTGATTAGATCAGCAACCATCAGGTTAGCTGATAGTGGAACCAATAACCCGCCTGCACCTTCTATAATCAAGGGCGTTTTA
>CAIWKU010000299.1 GCA_903913355.1 uncultured Bacteroidota bacterium
GAATAAAACCCCGGATGAAATTCGGTACTATAACCACCCACCATATCCCAAACTGAGACATGAACGATATTGGGTGGCCAGGTAGCGCCCTGCCAATCATCTTTGCTAAATGATGCGTACTCTTCCAAAAGCTTTTGCTCATTAAAATTGGCCAGGGAATTACCATAATCGCCAAATAGGGTGCAATTATTTCCGGGGAATGGCTCAATGGCCGTTGCAGAAAGGAAAAAATAAGGGTGACCGATTGTTTGAACTTCTTCCAGTAAATGTTTATCCCAATCCGGACAAACATACATATCATCATTCATATACACGATATAGTTGGTGGCAACCAACTCACGACAAATATTCAACGCATAGCAAACCCCGATATTTTCAGTACTATATGTGTAATCAAGATCAGTCTGCTGGCTTACCCATTCCAGCGTTCCATCAAATCCTTCATTTACATGCACGATGATCTGGTGATGAAAACTTGAGTTTTTGCGGATACTTTCAATACAATTTTGCAGGTAAACCAGATTATTCCAGGAGGGTATCAGTATCGAAAAAACAGCATTGGCAGGAATTGTTTTTGAAGTTTTGGTAATTCTGGCTGTTGAAATCATTCCTTGCAGTTTTGGTATACCCTAGCGGTTAGACTAAGGAATTCTCGATAAGTTTAGTATCAATTTCTTTAGACACCAAAAAGCGTGCGTTTGTTATCTGTAAACCAGTCATCAAACTATACGAGATTTTGATAAAGTTTATAAGTATCTGATTTCTATTTACTTACAGCAAAATCAGTTAGTTGGTTTCATTTTATTTATACGAGATTTTAAGGGTATCTTAATCACTATAATCTATTCAGTTTGAGCCTATTATGACAGAGCACTGACACAAATTACCTACTCCAGTAAAGGTCTAGCTCAAAAAACTTTACCTACTTACTATTTATAAGATTACTAGAGAAATGTAGCTATTCCTCTACAGTCATTTTTTCATGTGCTACAATTCGTTTACTACTGATTTTACAAAAGATTGTTAGATAGCCCTATAATCTGACAACCTAATAAGATCCAATTTTGATATATCAAAGTGATCGTAAACCCTTTGATAAAATCCTAAAAATCCAAATCCAAATCTAAAACCAATCCTATGGCAATTGATTACTTCAACAACCGGAATGAAAAAACTACTTCATTGGCTTTAAGTGGTTTACAGGAAAAAGTGAATTCTTCCTTTTCTACATTATCTGTTGCCGCCCATAGGCAAGTAAAACAAGCCACAGGTATTGCAAAAAAATTTGATGAGAAATATGAAAAAGAGTCTGAAGCAACACTTGCCGGTATATTTTTTCTGGTAGTACCTATCCTGTTTTCTGTTTTTTGTGTTCTGAATTTTGAAAAATATGGTGGTTTTGACAGGTATGTTCAGGTAATGTCAGTTGGTGCCGTGGTGGTTCGGTTCATCGCTACCAAATGGATCAGTTCTATCGCTGCCGATCAAAACAGGAACACAGCAAACTGGATGGCCTTCTCATTTTTCTTTCCTGCCATTTCTTTGATGGTGATTGGTCAAACTAAAAAACTTTTACAAACTGAGGTAACCAAACAAACCGGTATTACATATAATGCCAAAGCCAGGTTTCAACGTTTTCTCCATATCCGTCATAATGAAGGTTTACAAATGGCTTCTTAATTTTCCCCCAATTATTGTAGTATATTGTATCCCCTGTAAATGCCAGCATTTACAGGGGATTTTTGTGTTCGCTTCTTATTCAATCCAATTATCACGGGATATGGTTAACTTTACGATTCACTATTTTCTATAGGGTAGCTTCAATGCATCAGTTAAAGTTTGGAATGGCAATATGATTTTCTTAGAAGTATCAGGAATTGGGAAAACACTGACAGGAACAGCTATCCTTAAGGATATCAGTTTCAGACAACAAAAAAACCAGCAACTGGCTATTACCGGCGAAACGGGTTCGGGGAAAACCA
>CAIWKU010000300.1 GCA_903913355.1 uncultured Bacteroidota bacterium
ATTCGATATCGACGAACGTGAAACCGGCAGGAATAAAACCAAGAACGTTTATCTCAGAATGAAAGAGACAAATAATAATTAACAATTAACAGTTTCATTCCCTAAAGATTTTAATATAGATATTTACTACTAATAAACTGGAATTAACCAATTGCCAGAAAGATCAATACCGTAGCGTTCCCAATTATTAATTGTTAATTATCAACTGTATTCCTGTTTTTCCAAAGCTGATTTTCTGCTGTTTATACAAAGCTCCGGTTGTCATTTTGAAGGTCTTTTTGCTCATGCCGAAAAAATCGTAGATTTCTTTAGGGTCGGATTTATCATTGTAGGGCAGGTAGCCATCATGTTCTGTTAAGAGGCGAAGTATTTTGCCTGCTTCATCTTCTACTTTCTGGTAACCCGGCTTACCGAGTACCACATCGATCTTATTATCCGGACGTATGGTTTTGATAAAACCACTGTATTTATTTCCAATCTGGATATTGGTATACACTTCATTACTATGCAGGATACCGGTATGCCGGTTATTGATGATCATAATATAGCCTAATTCAGATTCGCGGTAGGCAATTAGGTCTACTAAGTCCTTTTCCTTTACCGTCAGTTCATCATTGCTTAATAAAGATTCAATCTTTTCAGTAGCAGCTACCCTGCCGGTCATTTCATCAATATAGAGTTTTACCAGGTATTCGGCACCTTCACGCATACCACCCAATTGTTTTGATTTGGGTACAAATAAATCTTTCATCAGACCCCAATCTAAGAAGGCTCCCAAACCGGTTACAGAAACCACTTTCATTTTCACAATATCCCCTACTACTGCTTTGGGTGTTTGGGTGGTGGCAATCAGTCGGTTATCTGAATCGTGGTAAACAAATACTTTTAATTCATCTCCCATCCGAAGAGAACGGGGTGCAAATCTTTTGGGGAGTAAAATCCCTTCTTCTCCATCATCCAAATAAAAGCCAAAATCCACTTTCCTGCTTACTTTGAGCATATTATACTGTCCAACTGCAACGGGTTCCATTCTCTTGTTTATTTCTACAAAGGTACGATTGTTTCATTTGTAGCATTTTTGCCCTGATTTGCACTTAATTTTTGATGTACACAGACCAAAAAAGAAAGGAAATAGGAGAAAACAAAAGGGTACATGACTGTAAGGTTTCGTGCAGCACTACCCAGACTACTCAAAAGAATAATTAGCTTTTAATTTACACTGAACTATTTGATTCTGTGTAGATTACAGAAGAAATACTACTATCAGGTGACAGAAATGTTGATATCTTATCAGCATTCCGGGCTAAAGGATTCAACCCTTTTAATATTTTGCAAAGCTATGCAACGAGTGATCGCGATTTTGATGTGCTTTTCCATTTTGGTAACAGGTAAGATCTCATTTGGACAAAATCTGAATGGCCATTGGTTTGGAATTGGAGTAGTTCAGGAACCCAAACAAAATAATAATTACCTCGCTGAACTGGTGATAAGGCAAAAGGACAAAGCTATCTGGGGTGCCTTATTCTATTACTTCAAAGACAGCCTGGTTTTCTCACATATCAGTGGCAGTTTTGATAAAAAAACACGAATTCTTACTTTAAAACCTTTCCCGCTTATTTATTATCGCTCACCTACCATTAAAAACAGTATTGATTGTAATATGTCCGGTTATTTTCGCCTGGTAGCTTCTAAAACAGGTTCTCAATTGGAAGGGAAACTGGTAAGCGATGAGGATCATAAATACACGGTTCCTGATATTGTATTTAAACTTAAGAAATCTAATGATACGGCTAAACTGGTTATGAAAGATGAACCTGATTCTGCTTCCAAGCCTTTGGTCATGTCTACTCCTATGAAAGCTTTGTTCCAGTCGCCTGAATACAAACGATTAAAGGATACGCTTATATCAACCCGGGGGGATACTCAAATCAACAATCTTAGTCCTACCCAGATTACTCCCCGTATAAACAATACATTTGAAGCGTTCAAAAAAAGACAGAAGGAACTGACCAAAGTAATGGAAGTAAATAATAGTACACTCAACCTTGAGTTCTATGACAATGGCGTAGTTGATAACGATTCTATATCCGTATTCTTTAACAACAAACAAGTATTACAGGATAGTCGATTAGATATCACCCCATTAAAAGTTACGGTTCAATTAGATACCACGCTTGAATATAACGAACTCAGTATGTTTGCGATTAACCTTGGCAATATACCACCGAATACCGCATTACTCGTTCTGTATGACGGTACCATTCGTTATGAAATATTCTTATCCAGCGATCTAAAATCCAGTGCCACTTTACGGCTACGCAAGAGAAAACCAATTAAAAATTAACAATTAAGAATTGCTTCAAAAAAGTTCTGGCGCTTGATTATCTTCCTTCGCCTTGTGCTCCCATTCCATTTCGATGGTTTTACTATAATCAGTAAGCTTGGCGCCTACGGCTTTCCAGCCCATGATATCTACCATTTTGGCCACTTTGAATTTTGCTTTGCGGATCTGTTGCCCTCTTCCGGTTTGAACGACTAGCAATGGTTCGGGATCAGTTGTTACCGCTTCTAACTTGTTTCCGGCACCTTCTTTAATGAAAAGGAACTGGGTTTTCATGGTGGTGGTTTCAATCTTAAACCGTTTGATATTGTATTGTTGCTTATCCGTATCCAGGTAAACAGCAGTTTTGGCATCCTTAAAGTTGATAAAATTGAATATCGCACTTTTGTTTCCAGGGATAGTTTCGAATATTTTGAATGGA
>CAIWKU010000301.1 GCA_903913355.1 uncultured Bacteroidota bacterium
GAACAATAATAAATCTAAAGCCAGGGTTGAGATTATTCCGATTGCAAAGATTGGCGAGGATGAAAGAGGTGCCACACACTATTTTGACACAGACAGGAGCGGACAATTTATTATTGCTTACCGAAAAGCAGGAAGTTCCAGTGGCAGACATTATCATAAGGGGATTGCAGCCAAAAAAAATCCCGAGAAGATCATCATCATGAAGGGCTCTGCCACTTTACACTGGTATGATGTTAGGGGAGGAGCAAAAGGTTCTGAAAAAGTAACGGCCCCGGTAATGATACAAATTCATCCCTGGGCCTGGCATGAATTGATTGCGGATACAGATATTGTTGTTTTTGAATTAAATGGTTTAGAGGATGGCAGAGAAGATACTTTTCGGGTATAACTTATCAGGAAAGTGTCAGCCAATCAAATGATTGAGTAAATATTATGGCGAAAGAAAAAACAGAGAACAGGGTATTTGAAAATGAAACAGGTGTTCAGGGACAATATAAAAATTGGTTCCTGGATTATGCTTCGTATGTAATATTAGAAAGAGCCGTGCCGGCGATAGAAGATGGTTTAAAACCCGTTCAGCGCAGGATTCTACATGCCATGAAGGAAATGGATGATGGCAGGTTTAATAAAGTGGCCAATATTATCGGGCAAAGCATGCAGTACCATCCGCATGGTGATGCCAGTATTGGAGATGCCTTGGTAAACCTTGGTCAAAAAGATTTGCTGATTGAAACGCAGGGAAACTGGGGCGATGTAAGAACGGGAGATGAAGCAGCTGCCTCCAGATATATCGAGGCAAGACTTTCCAAATTTGCTTTGGAAGTGGCTTTTAATGCCAAAACAACTGAATGGCAATTAAGCTATGATGGTCGAAAAAATGAACCGGTAACCCTTCCTATGAAATTCCCTTTGCTATTGGCGCAGGGCGCGGATGGGATTGCAGTTGGGTTATCTACAAAAATATTGCCCCATAATTTCTGTGAATTAATTGAGGCATCGATCAAATGTTTACGAGGCAGAAAATTTGAATTATTCCCCGATTTCCAAACGGGCGGAATGATTGATGTGGCTAACTATAATGATGGAAAACGAGGAGGAAAAGTAAGGGTAAGGGCGAGGGTAGAAGAGTTGGATAAAAAAACCTTAGTGATTCGTGATGTTCCATATGGGGTAACCACTACCCAGTTAATGGAAAGTATTACGAAGGCAAATGACCAGGGTAAGATTAAAATCAAAAAAGTAATTGATGTTACTGCAGCAGATATCGAAATACAGATAGATCTGGCTCCGGGTATTTCGCCGGATATTACCATTGATGCATTGTATGCATTTACGGATTGTGAAGTAAGTATTTCACCCAATGCCTGCGTGATTGTGCAGAACCGTCCGCAATTTATGACAGTGCATGAGTTGTTAACGGTATCCTCAGAAAATACCAAATCACTGCTAAAAAAAGAATTGGAGATCAGGTTAAGTGAACTGGAAGACAAATGGCATTACACTTCTTTGGAAAAAATATTCTTCGAAGAAAAGATATACAAAGAACTGGAGCAAAAGCATGAAACCTGGGAAACAGTTATTGAAGCGATCGATAAAGCTTTTACTCCTTTTAAGAAAAAACTAAAAAGAACCATTGAAAGAGAAGATATCCTGAAACTCACAGAAAAACCGGTAAGAAGGATCTATCGTTTGGATATCAATGAACTGAATGAACAGATCAAAAATATTGAAGCCGATATCAAGCAGGTAAAATTTGATCTGGAAAACCTGACAGATTTCGCAGTTGCTTATTTTGAAAACCTATTGAAAAAATATGGTAAAGGGAAGGAAAGAAAAACAGCCATCAAAGAATTTGATACCATACAGGTAAAACAAGTTGCTATTGCCAATACCAAACTGTATTTAAACCGTGCGGAAGGATTTATAGGTACCGGTTTGAAAAAAGACGAACTGCTTTGTGAATGTTCTGATTACGATGATATTATCGCTTTTACCAAAGGCGGAACTATGAAAGTTGTGAAAGTATCCGATAAGGTTTTTATTGGTAAGGATATCATTCACGCGGCTGTGTTCCAGAAGAACGATGAACGCACTACCTATAATATGATTTATCTGGACGGGAAAACAGGAACCAGTTATGCCAAAAGATTTAATGTAACCGGCATCACCCGCGAGAAAGAATATGATTTGACAAAAGCCTCTGAAAAAAGCAAAGTGCATTATTTTACTGCCAATCCCAATGGAGAAGCAGAAACAGTAAAAATTATGCTGAGTCCCAATTGCACAGCCCGTATCAAAGAATTTGATTTTTATTTTGAGGAGCTGGAAATTAAGGGCCGTAGTAGTATGGGTAACCAGGTTACCAAATATCCGATTAAGACCGTCAAATTAAAAGAAGCGGGAAGAAGCACTTTAGCAGGAAGAAAATTATGGTTTGATGAAAAATTTGGCCGACTGAATACCGATGGGAAGGGCCAGTACCTGGGTAGCTTTGAAGATGAAAAATTAATCCTGTTTTACAATGATGGCAGTTATGAATTAACCGATACGGAAATTACGCAGCGTTTTGAACCAGAGAAAATTCGGCTGATTGAAAAATTTGACCCCGAAAAAGTGATCACTGCTGTTTACCTGGATACGGATAAGCAACAATACAATATCAAACGGTTTAAGATTGA
>CAIWKU010000302.1 GCA_903913355.1 uncultured Bacteroidota bacterium
CATATTCACAAAAAACAAACCCCTTCAGATAACTGAAGGGGTTTGATAATCTTTTGAATATTATATCATACAACCAGGTTGATTAGTAACCAGGATTTTGCGCAATATTCGGATTTGCATTGAGCTCAGTTAATGGAATAGGGAATATCAAAGAAGTGTTAGAGGGTGTTACCGAAATCGTATTTAACGGACTTTGGTTAGACACTTTTGTAAAGCTTCTTTGTAACCTAACCAAATCCCAATACCTGCTTCCTTCAAAAGCCAGTTCTTTTCTTCTTTCAGTTAAGATATCTTCCAGGATCTGAGAACCGGAATCTGCCCAACCGGCAAAAGAAGGATCACGTTGTTGTGCTACTTTATTCAGGTACAAATTGGCATTTACAGGATCAGCTGTATTATAGTAAGCTTCTGCTGCAATCAGCAATATATCTGATAAGCGAAGCACTTTGGTATCATCCTTATCCGAAGCATTACCTGGATTTGGATATTTAAATACCAGGTAAGCAGTGCCGGATTGACCGCTTCTTGTTCCAGGGGTAATAAAGTTCTTCCTTACATCTGTTGCAGAATAAGAATTGTACAAATCAGATGTAGCAAGTATATCTCCATAACCGCTGATCAGGTAAATATATCCAAGCTGGTCAAAACCATTGTTATTAGATATATCACTAGCCACTTCAAACAGGGTTTCATTTTTGCTGCTACTGGTTTGAACTGCAGGGTTATTCCAATATGCTACATAAGAAGCACTTGGAACCATTGTAACACCGCTATTATTAATTACATCAAGGGCTGTTGTTTTTGCATTTGCCCAGTCGCCCATTGTTTGGTAAACCCTGGCTTCCAGTGCACGTGCAGCATATTTAGAAAAATAAGCTGAGCCTCTGTATACAGTCATCAAAGAGTATGCTTTTTCCAGATCAGCAATGATTTGGGTATACACATCTTTAATGCTATTCCGTGAAGGCAATGCATTCTGATTAAAGCTGGTTACAATAGGAATACCTGGATCGGTTGGTGCAGCTGTATAAGGATGCGCATAGTTTCTTACCAACTCAAAATGCATTAATGCACGGGTAGCATATGCTTCACCCAGATATTGATTGATATTGGTAGTGGCTGTCAATTTTGATCCATAAGTAATAACCGTATTGGCATTATTGATAGCTACATAGGCTGCAGACCACATATTCAAAGCATATGCATCCGCATTCGTAAAGATGTAGGTATTAAAAGAGATATAACGACCTGAGTTAGCAGTAATCACAAAAGTATTATCTGCCATCAAATCCCCTTTTACAGGTAATGTACGACCATATAAGTCGGTATTTCTAAGTGACCCATACATACCGGTTGTTGCTACCAGTAGATCTGCTTCTGTTTTGATAGCATCGCTTAACAAAACCGAAGTAGTAGGTTTTTGATCCAGGTAGCTTTTGGTGCAGGATGATGCAACCAAAGAAACAGCTACTACCAGGAACGTATATATATTTATTTTTGATTTCATACTCATTTTTTTAACGGTTAACGATTTAGAAGCCTACGCTCAGACCTGCGGTTATTGATTTGTTATACAATATATTCAGGTTAGACTGACTACTTACACCTTGCTCTGGATCAAATGGAAGTCTTGGATCGTATGTTTTGGTCCAAAGATTGGTTCCTCTGACATAGAATTTCAAAGAAGCAAGTTTGAGATTCTTAACCAGTTTAGGATTTGCGTTATAGCTTATCGTAATGTTTCTCAATCTGATGAAATCTCCTTTATACAGGAATCTGGTTGAAGTTGCATTCGACTGTGCATTGGTAATGGTAGATGAAGTATTCGTAGTACCGTAAATCAATTTAGGTACATCTGTAATATCACCTGGTTTTTGCCATCTGTTTAATACAGAAGCCAGTTTACCATAAGAAGGGTTTACTTCATCATTGAAGTAGTTAGCCCATGAATCCCTCACGTAATTACCGTAGTTATAATAGAAATCGCCTGCAACACTAAATTCTTTGAAAGTAAACGTGTTTGAGAATCCACCATAATATTTAGGACTTGCACTTTTACCTGTAGCCACTGCTAAAGCATTAGGGACAGCTAAACCGGCATTACCATAGTTAGTAGTTTTAGTGGTTTTATCCCCATTATTAACCAACCACAATGGGTTACCTGTTGTTGGATCTACGCCTGCCCACTCACGCATATAATACTCGTAAATATCGTGACCTGGCGCAACATATTGAACTCCATTGATGATTTGTTTCTGACCAAGCGGTAATTGCGTAACCGTGTTTTTGTTATGTGTAAAGTTGAAACTCAAATCCCATGTAAAATTCTTCGTAGATATGGGTGTTGCATTAATGGTGATTTCAATACCCTTGTTTTCCAGGGCACCAATATTTTTAGTTATAGTACCAAAACCGGTTGTTAATGACAAAGGCTGGGCAAATAATAATTTATCACTTTTCTTATTGTAGTAATCTACTATAAATGTCAGTCTGTTTTTTAAAACAGAGGCTTCGATACCTGCATCTGTCATAATAGCACGCTCCCACTGAAGATCTGTGTTACCGATACCATTGAACACACCGCCAGGTTGGTTATTATAGTTGGCACCAAAACCATATAATTGGCGTGCAGCATAGTTACCTACTTCTGCATTACCGGAAGTACCATAAGAAGCTCTTACTTTCAGGTCAGATAAAAAATTAACACCTGATAAGAAATTTTCTTTGCTTGCATTCCAGGCAACACCTATTGAAGGGAAGTTACCGTATGCATTGCTTGCTGCAAATCTGGATGAACCATCTCTACGGAAAGTACCATTGATGATATATTTTCCTTTGTAATTAAGAGAGGCTCTTGAAATCAAAGAAGCAAATGTATAGTTAGATCCACTGCTTGAAGCAAGAGTGGGAACAGATGCTGTTCCTTCAGCAGTTAACAAAGCAGTCGGGAAGTTCTGAGCAGCGGAAGAAACAAAATATCCTTTTGATGAAATACCTTCGTAAGCTACTGTTGCATCTAAAGCAAGGTCATTGCTCTTGGTTAAATTTGCATGATAGTTTAACTGGTTGGTAACATCATACAGGAAATAACGGGTATAATAAGCATATGCTCTACCATTACTGGTAGCACCATCACCATGATTAGGGTTATTATAGTAATATTCTTCCAGGTTATTGTATTGCATACCTACAGAAGAAGTGAACTTCAGGTTTCTCAGAATTGAATAAGTCAACTCACCCTTACTAACGGTAGAAAAATTATCCAATGAGTGGATATCATTTGCTACTACATATAAAGGATTGAATACGTTATTGAAGTTCTTAGACTGCGTTCTGTCAATATTATAAGTACCATCGGCGTTATATGGGTTGATGGTTGGTCTTGCAAAATAGAACTCCATTGTTGGACTTGAAAAAGCACTGGAGTTACTGATAAAAGTTGTTTGATGGCTGTAGGTAGGTTGTAAGCTAAGAGAGAATTTAATCTTAGGGCTTACAATATGTGTCAAATTCAACACACTTGAATACCTTGTCAGATCTGCTCCAATGGTTGTACCTACTTGTTTGAAATAACCGCCTGATATAAAGAACTGGGTTTTAGCGTCTCCACCAGAAGCAGAAATATTATATTGGCTTTGCGGTGCCGTTCTTAACAAAAGATTTTTCCAGTCAGTATCAACAGTACCATCTCCATAACTGTTTGCTGCTGTTAATGCAGCAGCTTGAGCTGTAGCAAGTGAGGCAGCAGGATTAGAGATCAGGTATGCGTTAGCGTACGCTTCTTTAAAAGTAGTTAACCAGTCATTGGCTCTAACAGGTGTTCCTAATTTAGGTATATCGCCAGGAGAATTGCTTCCTACTTCTGCAGTAGCATTAAAGCGGGTTTTACCGGCTTTCCCATGTTTAGTGGTAATTACAATAACCCCATTAGCACCTCTTGCACCATATATAGAAGTAGCTGATGCATCTTTCAATACAGAAACAGATTCTATATCATCCGGATTCATTTGAGCCAAAACGTTTGTAGTAGTGGTTTCACGAGACAAATCACCACTATTGATTTGTATACCATCTACAACATACAAAGGCTGAGCTGATGCAGAATAGGAACCGATACCTCTGATCCTTACCGCCTGGTTAGCACCTGGCTGACCACTGGAAGTAATCGATTGTAAACCGGCAACTTTACCTTGTAAAATCTGGTCCACTGATGATAAAGGAACATTCGCTACTTTTTCACCACTTACATTGGAAACTGCTGAAGTAGCTTCAGATCTCTTTTGGGTACCATATCCTACAACTACCACTTCCTGAAGATTTTCTGAAGAAGACTCCAGGGAAACACTAATGGTGGTTTTATTACCAATCAAAACCTCCTGACTGACAAAATTCAGGGAACTGATCACCAAAATCTTTCCATTAGCGGGCACATTAATAGAAAAGCTACCATCTGCACCGGTAGTAGTACCTGATGTAGTTCCTTTAACAATGACTGTTGCATTGCCCAAAGGATTATTCTTTTCATCAGAGATTTTACCTTTTACCGTACGCGTCTGTGCTGCCAATTGCGTGATAGCCAGCACAGTGCACAATAACATTGTGACTAATTTTCTCATAATTTAATTTTTGTTGATGTGAGGGGGTGCAATTTAGTTAATGAAAGCATAACATTAACATTAATGACATTTTAATGTTCTGTTATGCTGCACTTTTTTAAAATAAAAATTTTGGCTCATTTAGAAATAAATACTAACATATTGATAATCAATATAATATTAAATTAATTA
>CAIWKU010000303.1 GCA_903913355.1 uncultured Bacteroidota bacterium
AAGTTAGAAAAAGCAGGAGCGCAGAGAACGCGGAGGACCGCAAAGGACGCAGGGGAAAATCAAATCAGTATACTGAGAAAAAAGCACTATAGCTTTTTATAATTTCTTCAACAAATAACGCGATACAAAATTCTTCTTAGATAAAAATGCAATCGCCGAATTCAATAACCAAGGAAAGCGCGAAGAGATTCGCAATAAACGGGTATTTCGTTTTAATTCCTGGCCCAGGGTCCGGTAAACAGCTTTATCATATGCCTGATTGGTGATGGCATCAAAATTACCCTTCGAAAAATAATTACGAATATGTTCTGCGGCAATTTTTCCGCTGGTCATGGCATTACCGATTCCATCACCTGATAAAGGATCTATCAATGAAGCCGCATCGCCACAGAGCAAAAATCGGTTGCCTGATAAAGGCAGATTCCGACTGCCAAGGGGTAATCCAAATCCGTCTATTTGCTGAATGGGTCCGGATGCTGAAAAGCGTTGGGTTAACTCCGGAAATTCTTCAATCACGGCTACCAGTGATTCTTTCAGGTTCATTTTTTTTTCTGCAATCGCTTTTGATAACATGCCAAAACCGATATTAAAAGAATTGTCCGGTAAAGGAAACAACCAGAAATATCCGGGATAAGCTTTTTTGGAAAAGAAAATCTCATTCTGGTTAGGAGTAGAACCCGTTATGTTGGAATGATACGCACGAACCGCCCCTGCATAATGATATTTATTGACGGTAAACCCAGCCAGTTTTTTGGCAAGTAAAGAATGTGCCCCATCGCAACCCACAATGATATCCGTTGAAAAATTACCTGAAGATGTTTTTAGCAATACCTTATCCGATTCTATGGTTACCGATTGTAGTTCGGTGTTTTCAAACACGGTAGTTTTTGTATCCGATTTTACCCAGTCAAATAAAAGGTTATCGAATTCCATTCTCTTACAATTATACGCCCGGTTATTCCAGTACTTAATAATTTGTTTACCCGAAGAACTCACTACCCGGGTAGCGCTTACATATTCGGTATGCGGAAACTTTGATAAGATTTCTTGATAACGCGGATCTATCTGCCCCAGTAACTTAACTGATCTGCCCGGAATTGAATCTCCACAGACTTTGTCTCTCGGAAAACCTGCTTTGTCCAGAATGGCCACCTGCAAACCACTGTCTTCCAAAGCCAGTGCGCAGGTTGCCCCCGCCGGCCCGGCACCTACAATGATGACATCAAAATGATGAGATATGTCTTGATCAACTATCTGCTTTGCTACTTCAGGCATTTTGTTTAAAACTAATTATCGATTTCTGTGAACAGGAAATCCCCATTTCTTATACTTGAATAAAAGTAAGGCATTGTGCAATTAAAAATTACGTGTCAATCAGTTCATCACTAATATTTTCACCCCCCTGCGTTCCCTGCGGTCCTCCGCGTTCTCTGCGGTGCCGCTTTTTCTAGCTCTTGGAAAACCAGCAACGCAGGGAACCGCAAAGGACGCAGAGAAAAAATGAAATCACTAT
>CAIWKU010000304.1 GCA_903913355.1 uncultured Bacteroidota bacterium
TATCTTTTTGAAAAAACAATACCAAGATTTAGAGATTAAATATTTCTTTAGCTTTTTGCCAATTCTTTTTTAAGACTGGGTGGCTTTTACTAGTTTCACCGTTTGATTTTTCACCAGAAAAATGACAGAATTTTTCGGAATGCTCTGGATTTTTATATTTATTCCATTCCTTAAACGCATCGTAAGTCATTGGGTTCTCGATATTAAATGGTATTTCAACCCCCGTTCTTATGCAATATCCAAAATGCTTTCGCGAAGGCTTTTCCTTAGTTTTTGCTACTTTTTCTTCAACCTTTTGAACGGATATAGTACGGTGTTCGCTGGCTCGTTTGATTCTATCAACTTCCTCTGAAATTTGTTTGTATAACTCTCCATCCGTTTCTTTAGAAATATAAACTCCCATTTCAACATTATTTTGTTGAGAGTACATGTACAAATTCATTGAAGTAATTATTGCTTCTTTTTCACTAAAATAGCATTTGGCATGTAGGTCTTTGTGGAATAGGAGTTTTATTCCAGGCATTGATTGGAGCCAAGTGCTATCTTCGGGATTTATATCACTCATTTTCCCGTAAATAACTATAATGTCAATTGAGAATTTTTGCCTGTCTGTAAGAGCAAGTTTTAGTTGATTGTTTAATTGTAAATATGGGCTTATCAAATAAAGTTTATCCGTAGCGTTGTTTATAAGTCTCTTTAAATAGTATGAAACGCCTGGAGTATCTAAAAATTCAGCCATTAGTCCGCTTTTAAGATTATAGAAAATAATTAAAAATACACATTATTTTCTCTATATTATTTCTTAAAAACGGCTTTGTGTTTAAATCGAATATTAAAGTTTTAAGTAAACTCTATTGCCCCATTTGGGCCTTTTTGCTATCTCTCTATTGTGGGATTTGAATTACATCCAAATATTCTTTACAAGCAGCAAGCCTATTTTAGGGCGAGACAGAAAATCCTTGATGTAAAAAATCATCGAAATAAAAAGACAATGAGAAAAATTACAATCATTGTGCCTTTTTCGTAAAAACTGCGCGAAATAAAAGTTATCACTTCCCTCTCAAAACCCTCCCCGGCAGCATAATTATCCCCTTCAACAACTCCAGAGCCCCATCCACCGCAATCCCCAATATCCGGAAAGGCAGTGTGAGCAGCCAAAAAATGGGATACAATACCAGGGCCAGAATGGCCAGCGGCCAACAAAGAATAAAGAGGATAATCCAGATGAGAAAACTTAGCATAGAGGGAAATTAGTTACTTACTTTAGGCGTTCAAAGGCAATTTATATAAGCGGCAAGCGCTTGTTGTAGCAGGCATTTCTTCGCCGGTATGGATGCCATCACCATCACCCTTTTTCGCCGGTATTGGTTTTTCGCCGGTGTTGGTGTTATCACCAACTCCATTTATGGTTTTAATTCTATTTGTTCTCCCACAGAAGTTTTAAATCTGATCCTGCTCCCGGAAAGTGTTTCTGCTTTTTTATTATTTCGATAAACAGTGATTGCTTGATTGGGCCATGGATTCTGAATAGTACAATCTCGTCCCTTTTCACTATTTATTTTTACTGAAACAACCATACCCTTCTTCATCGCTGATGATACCAGGAATGCTCCCCATGCCCGGATATTGGTAAAAGAAGCCTCTTCCGTTCTGGGCCATCCCTGAAACAAGCGAATGGTATTACCCACACTCATACATAATAATTCATCCAATGCATTGGCCACAGTGCAGGCGTTCTCAATTCCATGCGGATTCTGCACCTGAAACCCGTTTGGGTGTGTGCGTAGCGCATACGCATGCAATTCTTTTAAAACAATAGATGAATCATATCCAACCCGGATGGCTGCCGCATAAAAACTATTGGTGGTATTTCCATCGGCCCAACTATTTTTCTGTGTGATGGTATTTTTTGCGATCTCAATTAATTCGGGATCACTATCTAAATTGATCCCATTCGAAGGATATATATGCTGGATAGCCAGGCCATTTCCGGCAACCCAGTCAAAGCCTTTTTCAGACAGCCGAAAGATCTTTTTGCCATTACGTTCATAAACAGGGTATTTGCTCAATTTGCTGAGTATCTCATTCCATTTACCCACACGGGGCTGGTCAACTTTTAATTCTTTGCTTAGATCTATTGCAAGTTCAAATGCATCCCGAATTAACCCCAGGCTCAGTATCGGATTCATATCTTTTCCTGATCCTTCGTGAATCGCATCACCCTCAATAATGTAGCGGCCATTTTCTAATTTGAGAAAATCTTCCCAGAAGTCTACCACTCCCTTCAAATAGGGATAGATCTTTTTGCCATATTCGAGATCATAGGTATAGCGCCAGCATTGTGTCATATTAATCAAACCATACGCAGCATCAGACCTTTGTTGCCAGAATAGACCGCCCGCTTCTATATTCCCATTGGCTAGCCATTTGGGTACGTTTGCATTGCGTGTGGGTTCATTACCGAGTGGACCAATGCCTACCGGATTTAATATGCCCCTTGTATGTGTTACCTGTTGTGCATACCAGGCGCCTCTGGGCATAAAATCAATAAGTGGTGCATCTTGCGGAACGCCCTGTTCTATTCTATTGGCGGCATATAATCCATAAAAAGGAGCCTGAAAATTATAGTTGAGGTGATAATCGCCATTCCAATTGGGGTAATCTGTGGTAACCCATCCGAATATTCCGGGAGGGAACTTTTTATCGCGGCTGCAGGCTGCCATAGTATACAAACCCTGGTAATACGCTTTCTGCAAAACGGTATCGGAAACAGTCAGGTTTGATTTAGCCCAATAATTTTTCCACCAGGCCTCATGTTTTTCCAATAAACCTGGCAATTGAATAGAGGATATACTGCTGCACTTCTGTATAACAGATTGCAATGGATCCTTTGTTTTGAACTGACTGTTAATAGCCAATATCACAATAACCTTTTGATTCGCTTCCAATACAAACCGATCGGTTTTCCTGTTCAATATTTTCATGCCAATTGCAACACGGGTAGGGATCTCAACCTTTTCTGAAAATGCACGGGTTAGCCAAAAAATATTTTTATCCGATCCGGTTTGTAAAATGGCCTGGTGATGATATGGTGCTGATAAATGTATGGCAATATCAATTGGGTTCTTGCCGGCTTCTAATTCTATACAAATGAGGTTATCTGTTGCTGACACCCAGCTTCTGACTTGTAAACTGTTTTTATATAGTTTGCAGGTTGTAATGCCATCGCTTATATTTTGTTCGGCAGTAAAATTGGGTCTTGACAATTCATCTGCCGAAATATCCAGAAACCCAGCTACACGCGGACCAGACAATTTATCAAACTGAGACTGCAATCGCCAAAAATCATTTTTGCCAATATAATATCGCAAGCGACCCGGAACATAACCCACACTCATCGTAATATCTCCATTACCCATCAATGGGGCATCGATCGAGTTTTCATAAGGAATATTTTCTGGTGCATGCAACCATATATTCTTATAATCGGTCACCTGAGCAAAACCACACACCAGGCAGGCTTGTATAAAAACCGTCAAAAAAAATGCAGGTATATATTTATTTATTTTTTTCATGTGGGGCTTAGAAATATTTATTAGAAATGCTTCAGTAGCATTCTCTAAATTTAGTTTTTACAAACCTATCCGGGTTAAAAGTTATACTATTTTTTTTCCGCCGGTGTTCCGCCGGTGTTGGTGTTATCACCAACACCTATTAGCACTATTCAATCTTATCAACTTTGCCTGCGATAACCCGAGGCTTGGTGACAAGTGTTGCTGGTGATAACACCAGCAATGGCTGTTTCGACAGTGTGCCCGCCGGTGTTGGTGTTATCACCAACACCCATTAGCACTATTCAATCTTATCACCTTTGCCTGCGATAACACGAGACTTGGCGGTAAGTGTTGCTGGTGATAACACCAGCAATGGCTGTTTCGACAGTGTGCCCGCCAGTGTTGGTGTTATCACCAACACCTATTAGCACTATTCAATCTTATCACCTTTGCCTGCGATAACCCGAGATTTGGTGACAAATGTTGCTGGTGATAACACCAGCAATGGCGGAAAAGCAGGAAGAATACTGAAAAACAAAAAACCCCAACATTTCTGTCAGGGTTCTTTAACTTCCTTCCACCTTCGCTGAAGCTACGGTGGACAAGTGGTGTGGGCCGGAATAAAAAAATCGAACCTAAGTTTACTTATCTTAATTTACTTATATCTAAAAGCCCTTACTGTCAAGCACTTCAGAGGAAATCAGTTTAACTGGATATTGTTAATTTTTAGCGAGTAATCAAAAATTGTCCCCCATTTTGAGTGTCAAATCAGGTTCGATTTCGTACTTTTATAGCGGCAAAAAATCGTGGAATGTTACGCACCAATTTCTATCTCCGCAGACCCCAAAGTACAAAGGAGACACCGGTATTTCTCCGCTTGTTTAGCAGAAGCACGGGCATAAAATATGCAACACGTATCCAGGTTCTCCCTACGTGCTGGGACAAAAATAAACAACGCATCAAACCGGTTGCAAAAGTTGAAAATCACTTAGAGCTTAATCGGTATCTCGATATTCTTAAAAAAGTGGCCGACAAATCGTTTTGGGATTTGACGAATGAGCGCGAAGGTGTCCCACCTTCTCTCTCTACCTTGAAACTGGAAATTGATAAACGTCTGGACCGCGTTGAGAAAGAACCGGTCATTACTTTTTTTGATTTCTTCCAGAAAATCATAGATCAATCAGAAGCTGGCACAAGATTAAACCCACTAACTGGAAAGGTGATTAATCCAAATACCATCAAGACCTATGTTACTACTCAAAATCACCTGCAGGATTTTCAGAAACATTTTCCTGTGAAGATCACCTTCGATAATATTGATTTAAAGTTTTATAACGCATTTACGGAATATCTGATCAAAGAAAAGAAACTGGCAAGTAACAGCGTTGGTAAAGATATACAGGTTTTGAAACTGATTTTGAATGAAGCACTTGATCTACACCTGACTTCTAACACCTCGTTTAAAACAAAACGATTCATTGTACTTCGCGAAACATCGGATAGTATATACTTAGATAAAGACGAATTAGATGAACTAAAAAATCATGACCTCTCCGATAAGCCAAGCTTAGAACGAGTACGTGATCTTTTTCTGGTTGGATGTTATACTGGTCTTCGTTATTCTGACTATTCCATTCTCACCTGTGAAAATATAAAGAATGGTTATATTCAAATTAGCCAAACAAAAACAGGTTCCCCCGTTACAATTCCGGTTCACAAAGACATTAACGGCTTACTTGAAAAATACAAAGGAGCTTTTCCAAAGCCATTAACGAATCAAAAAACTAACAAGTATCTAAAAGACGTTGGCAAGGAAATAAAGTGTTTACAGAAAACGGTGGTGAAAAATATTACTAAAGAGGGAGCAAACAAACAGACTTGTTTTGCTAAATGGGAAATGCTGACTACACACACAGCGAGAAGAAGCTTTGCAACAAATGAATTCTTAGCTGGCACACCTACGCTTACAATTATGGCGATTACTGGTCATAAAACAGAAAAGGCTTTCTTGAAATACATTAAGCTAAATTCCTCGGACCATGCCAAACTCTTGAAGGATCACTGGGAGAAAAGAGCTTAATGTTAAATCGTTCGCCAAAACCGAAATGCATTCTTATAGTAAAGACAATAAAAAAGGTGAGCTACCCGCTCACCTCATAATTAAGGATTCGAAACTCCTTATAAAGTAACTTTTATAAAAACGCGTTTGATGTAACCGTTTTCTTCTATTGCCTTAACAGTCAATTTTAAGTCATCTGCTCCAGAATCGTAGAAGATCTTGCTATGGTATTTTTTAATATAGCCAATAAGCACATTTCCTTTATAAACCTGAACCGCAA
>CAIWKU010000305.1 GCA_903913355.1 uncultured Bacteroidota bacterium
CGGGGATGAATCTATCAAAGACGCAAGTGCCGCCCTTACTTTCTGTGCCGTCCCAAAACCTTTTGGCATTTTCAATATTAAACTCATGAAATGTGGTGGATTACTGGGCGCCTTCTCTATTGCCGATATTGCGCTTAATGGAGGTATCGAGCTTTTCTGGGGATGCAATGATGAAAGCCTATTAGGTATTACCGCAGCCCTGCATGCCGCTTATGCTTGTAGCAATACAAGGTATATTGATCTTGACGGAAGTTTTGATCTTGCAGAAGACCTTGTAACTGGCGGATTTAGCTTGTTTGATGGATATATGCTTATCAACGATCAACCCGGATTCGGCACACACAAAATCATCTCATAATCAGAAAAATTACATGCAAAAACTAGTTCCCCAGATCGGACTAAAATCTGCAATATTTATTGTCATCAGTGTGATTGTGGGATCAGGGGTTTTTAAAAAAATCGCCCCGATGTCTGCAGAACTAGGCTCTCCCGTATTAGTGATTTTATGTTGGGTGTTGGCTGGACTGATTAGTCTTGCCGGAGCTTTGTCAACTGCAGAATTGGCAAGCATGTATCCGGACTCAGGTGGTGAATACGTCTATTATCAAAAGATCTATGGCCGTTTTTTTGCCTTCTTATTTGGATGGGCAAATTTTGCTGTTTTACAAACGGCGGCCATTGCAGCGCTGGCTTATATTTTTGCTGAGTCTTTGATAGGTATTTTCCCGGTTTCGGGAATAGAAACCGCACTATCTGTAAAACTAGTAGCCTCCTTGCTGATAGTTGCGCTTACCTGGATGAACTACAAGGGGGTAACTTTTGCGGAAAATGTAAACAGGATACTTACCTATACAATGCTTTCCGGTGTTATCCTGTTTATTGTTGCAGGGCTTTTATCGAACCAGGGATCTATTCATCATCTTGTACAGAAAAGCAGCAACTTTAGCCCCAAAAAATTGGAAGGTTGGAATATCCTGAAAGCCATGACCGTGGCCAGTCTGGGCGCATTCTGGGGATACCAGGGTTGGAATAATGTTGGTTTTATTGGAGAAGAAATCAAAAACCCAAAAAGAAACCTCCCATTGGCATTGGGTGTAGGCACTATAATCGTAATGCTCATTTATATTTCACTAAATGTCATTTTTACGTATGTGCTTCCCATTGATTATTTTATCCGGCTAAATCAAATGCCTGATAAAATTGCGGCTGTAGAAGTGGCTACCCATATTATGGGAAAAGCAGGTATGTTATTTGTATCCTGTCTTATTCTGGTTACTACTCTCAATTCAACCAACAGTTCCATACTTACTTCTGCGAGAATGTTCTATGCCATGGCCCGCGACAGGTTATTTTTTAAGAAAGCGGCCTTGGTACATCCTAAATATAAAACGCCGGGTGTGGCTTTGGTTTTACAGGGTATCTGGTCGGTTTTACTGGTATGGTCCGGTAATTTCGATCAACTTACAGATATGCTGATCTTCGCATCTTTTCTTTATTATGGAAGTACGGCACTCGGCGTAATCATCATGCGTATCAGGCACCCGGAAGCAGAACGGAAATATAAAGTGATTGGCTATCCATTTGTGCCAGCATTGTTTAGTGCTTTCTGTATCTGGTTATTTGTGGTCACCATTATTAATCAGCCTTATGAATCCATACGAGGATTGTTGCTGATAGCCATAGGCATCCCATTTTATTGGCTGTTTTCTAAGAAAAAGACAGGCATATCCGACCCGGATGAAATTACCGTATCATAATTGCATTCACCAATTTCTGAGAAGCCTGTTTTACAAAACTTTCCCGGTTGGCTTGTGAGATCAGGTGAACACCTGAATACACCAGGTTCCCCTGCTGTAGAAAAGGTTCGCTGCAGCCATGGGTGCCATTATTTACATTGATGGAGTAGTAACAGGTATTATCCGGACACATTGAATAGAAATAGGTAAAGGAACCTATAAAATCGTTTTCTTTTACTTTAATCAGTCGGAACTCAAGCTTAAGACCATAGATAGAGGAATAATTGGAACAACTGATCCGGCTATTCACCCCGCCATTTCTGCGGGTTTGTGTGGTAACATCAAAACTATTGAATGGATAACTTACATATTCCAATGTACTTAGTTCCAGTATCAGATCGGTTTCAGTCAATTCTTTAATCTTGGAATAATCATTCACACTTTTATCACCCAACACTTTCTGAAACAAAGCCCTGTCGCGAACAGTAAAACCGCCTTTTAAAAGCTCTTTCTCTATAATATTATATACATTGATATTATAGAGGCTGTTATTACCATCATCTTTACGTCCATCCGATTTTACATTTTTATCTTCTTCCAATACTCCCTTATTCGCATCCGGAACACGTAATACAATCGTAGGATTATTCACACTTTTAATAAATTCCAGTTTGGATTTATTGGTTACGATTTCATCGTTACCGGGTGTATATCGAAATATCCCGTCGTATTTACTGATAGAAGCAATCTGTGGGGTTGGTGCACTGGCTACAGCAAGTAAAGCAAAAAAAGCAACAATCATTGCCGTAACGGCAGAAGAGCTAGGGGTTCTCATGGCAATCTATTTTGAAAATAAGGGTTATAAAAAGCAATTCAACAACCGCATATAAACCGCAATCAATCCAATCAAAAGTTCCTGGTATCCAATGATATTTCTGAGCTATTTCCGATGCAAATGGTACACTTAAGATAATCATATTATTCCATTTGGTCAAATATTTGCGTTCTGTCAAAATAAGTGCTACAGAACATAACGAGCAGCACCAGAGAAAGTCTGACAGATAGCCCGTCACCCATACGTGAATGAGATGATTGGGTATTTGAAAAGGCCGGATCTGCCATCCAATCATCCCGAAAAAAACTATATGCGGCTGAAAAAACAGGTAGATAGCGCCTCCCAGTAAAAGACTGGAACAGGACAGAAAAAGAAAAAATGTATGTCGCTTTGAAAGCAAAATGGATGAATTATCACTAAAAGGTACGGAATGAAGAATAGAGAATCAAAAAGGGAATACGAATGATACAGATTCTCAATACTTGAGATAGCATTACTGGCTCATCCCTAATAATGCTAATGCTTCCAGCGGTATATCGTATAAATGTTTATTATCCGCATGAATTTTCAGCCTCCCAACAGGTCCATGCGACCCCTGTATATAATATCTTTTAATTGACAATACTTTGCCTGAATAGATAAATGTATTTTCGAGAGATTCATAACTTCTTAGCAGAATGGCCAGATAGCCCGGGTCTTCCAGTCCATTAAATAAATGAATAGAACGCCGAAGGGTATTGGTCAGGTCAGCAATTTCATGGTAATAATAAGCCCGGCCGATTTCATCGTATAAACGCTTATTGAGTTTTTCAACATAGGCGGAAGCGGAGTCTATCACTACGATATGTATTTCTGCCATTTCTGGGTGATTTCAATTATTGTAATAAAACTAATTAAAACTTCGTAGCAAACAGTCCATTTCCACTGGTAATTAAGCAAAATATGGCAATTCCGGTATCAAGAATGGACAGTCGGGTTTTAATGCCATAATTTCTACCATAGCAGAATAAAAGTCGCAATATTATTGTAGATTCATAGCAGCTATAATCTGCCGCCATGAAAAAGACCCTCTTCGCCTATTGCTTACTCCCCTTACTGTTTTCCTGCGCAGGTAACAGGAAAACTCATTCAGACAAATGGCTGTCTCTTTTTGACGGAAAATCGCTTACAGACTGGAAAGTGGGCGATAATGCGGCTACATTTTCGGTTGACAGCGGGATGATTATTGTGCATGGGAATACTGCCCATCTTTTTTATGAGGGAAATGTGCTCAATCATCATTTCAAAAATTTTGAGTTCAAGGCAGAAGTCATGACCTACCCGGGAGCAAATTCAGGGATCTATTTTCATACAGATTTTCAACAAGGCGGCTGGCCCGAAAAAGGATATGAAGTACAGGTAAATAATTCGCATTCAGATTGGCGGAGAACCGGAAGCCTGTATGGAATAGATGATGTGAAAGAAGTGTATGTGAAAGACTATGAATGGTATACCGAATACATCAAAGTGGTTGGGAAAAGGGTCATCATCAAAATAAATGATAAAGTAGTGGTGGATTATACAGAACCAGAGAATGTTAAACGCTCGCCGGATGAAGCACAACGCGTTATTTCTAGCGGAACATTTGCTTTGCAGGGACATGATCCCAAAAGCATTGTCCACTTCAAAAATATACTGGTGAAACCATTACCTGAATAATTGGCACACCAAGGCCAAAGGCACGGTTTTGAACACCGGGGGATAATGCTGTTGCTGACTATCCGGGAACACTGAATCTTACAATTAAAATCAAATCAACTACCTCAAACAAAGCTAACCGTGCCTTTGGCCTTTGTATGCGTTATAATTCACCATTACGCACACAGACACGATTTCATCTATACAAACCCCTGCCCTACCGATACCTGTTACCATCAAATTCCTAAACTACTCATATTTGTAACATGCTTACCCATAAAATACCGGTAACCGCCGTACATATCGCAGGATGGATATTTTTCCTATGTCTGCCGCTCATATTCATCCTCTCACTATCCGGCAATACCAGTTTTTGGGAAATCACTACCTCATTTAACTATTGGCAATTCTGCATTTGCTATATCGTATTATTTTATTTTCACAGTTATGTACTATTACCTCCGTTTTCTGTAAAAAAAAATTGGGGCTGGATCTATACACCAATCTTACTGATCCTGATAGTTGCCATTGTTTATCTCGCACCGTTTGATCATTTATTGCATCATAGTCAACAAGAATCCTTTCCGGCCAATCGCCTGGCTGAACCAGGAATGCATGGTCCCCCTCCTAATTTCACACATTCACCTGGCAGAATGCCACCCGGTGGCATGCGTGGCCCGGGCAGGGGAAGAATGCGGGTAGATATGATTAGTCTATTCCTGTTTATTATTGTGATTTCATTCAGTATTGCCAATAATATTGTTCATCGTTTGCGTTTAACGGAACAAAGGGCAGTAAGGGCAGAGGCAGATAAAGCCAATGCTGAACTTTCCTTCCTGAAAGCACAGATTAACCCTCATTTTTTGTTCAACACACTAAATAATATCTACTCGATGGTGGTAACAAAGAATGAGCATACGGCAGACTCATTGCTAAAACTATCCAATATACTTCGGTATGTTATTGACGATAGTAAAGAGGATTATGTTTCACTGCAAAGCGAAGTAGATTGTATTAGCGACTATATTGACCTGCAAAGATTACGGTTGGGTAAAAAAGTAGTATTGGATTACCAGGTATCAGGTGATTTGGAAAACAAAAAGATTGCGCCGCTGATACTCATGACATTTATAGAAAATGTATTTAAGTATGGAACGAGTAACCATGAAGAATCCAATTTAGTCATA